>DAIDJW010000081.1 GCA_027451185.1 Candidatus Saccharimonadota bacterium | reverse complement strand
GATTTGCCACGGTCTTACCCTTACGCAGGGCTTTAACCGTTATTCGGGATTCACGTGGTAATTTCTTAACCAGTGGGCAGGAGGTTGTATGACCTACCATGGATGCGCTCTACCAACTGAGCTATCACGGCACATATTATTAAATGCGTTGTGCTCTACGGTTAACTTGCGCTTCACGTAGGAGCTATCGCTGCATGTTATTAATTTGCTCTACAAGTATATCACGCAGGCGTTTGTTATTGTAGTACAGGGTCACAACCCCGTATCGGTTCTTTTTACGATACGTGCCGATACTGCCAGAGATAGTCCTGATGGGTTTGTAGAATTGTTTTCGATCGATCTCTAGAATGCGTGTCCAGTAATCAATCGCTTCCTCGAATGAGCAATCGGTAAACAGTTGCATCCCAAAATGCATATTTTTGCGACTTAACCCGTATATTTGCTCAAGGAACTCAATGAACTTGAGTATAATACCTGGGTCAGAATTGCCAAGGCGCACCGATGAGGGACTTGC
>DAIDJW010000080.1 GCA_027451185.1 Candidatus Saccharimonadota bacterium | reverse complement strand
GCCGGCGCGCAGACGGGTACCGGCAAGACCGCTGCCTTTGCCATGCCCATTCTGCACAAACTGTCCGCTACCGCAGATACCGCGGCGCGTGCTCCCTCCAGTGTGCGCGCGCTGATTCTGGTTCCCACCCGTGAACTGGCGGCGCAGGTAGAGGAGAGCGTGCAGTTATACGGGCGCTATCTTTCCCTGCGTTCGCTGGTGCTCATCGGTGGTGTCAAGATCAATCCGCAGATGCAGAAACTACGCCGCAGTGTGGACGTATTGGTCGCTACCCCCGGTCGCCTGCTGGATCATATCCAGCAGCGCAGCGTCGACCTCTCTCACGTCGAAATTTTGGTGCTCGACGAAGCCGACCGCATGCTCGACATGGGCTTTATACATGATGTGCGAAAAATTATTGCTGCGCTGCCACAAAAACGGCAGTCGCTTTTTTTCTCTGCCACTGTGCCTCCCGAAATCATTAAACTCTCGGGAACCATATTACATCAGCCGGAAAAAGTAGAAGTCACACCTTCCGCT
This sequence comes from Candidatus Saccharimonadota bacterium, assembly GCA_027451185.1. Lineage (GTDB taxonomy): Bacteria > Patescibacteriota > Saccharimonadia > Saccharimonadales > Saccharimonadaceae > DAIDJW01. The sequence goes on along the minus strand of DAIDJW010000080.1, from coordinate 69 downwards.
TCCACTGTAGATATCATCCAGCAGTCAGTTTATTTCATTGACAAGGAGAACAAAACAGCCCTTTTGGTT
>DAIDJW010000079.1 GCA_027451185.1 Candidatus Saccharimonadota bacterium | reverse complement strand
AGAAGGCTAAATAGGCCTACTGCTCCCAGCTAAATTCGGGGTGGCCAAAGTGACCCCAGCGAGCGGTTTGTTCGTACATTGGCTGGCGTAGCTGTAAATAATCAATAATACCCTGGGGCGATAAATCGTAGCCGGTCACCACGTGTTGCGCGCCGTTTATAAGGGCGGTAGCTTGCAGTGGCTGGTCATGGCCAATGGCGTAAGCCAGTTGCACAAACACCTCGCGCGCGTGGCGCTGCCGTAAATAATCTACCGCAATTTTGCGGGCCATGTACGCAGCGCTCCTGTCTACCTTGCTGGGGTCTTTGCCGCTAAACGCGCCGCCGCCAACGGGGATACGTGGCCCATAATTATCGACCACCAGTTTGCGGCCAGTCAGGCCGGTATCGGCAGCAAAACCACCCTGCTGCCAGTCGCCTGTGGGGTTAATGTGCAGCGCGGGCGCGTGGCGCTGGTGCGTGGCGGCCCACTGCGTAACGGCAGCTTGCAGTTCGTTATGGGGCGCATGCTGAAAGCTCGCTACAATAGATATAATGGCGTCGCCTTGCAGTGTGACCTGGGTTTTGCCGTCGAACGGCCAGCGCTCGAACAGGTATTGGTTCAGCTGGCGGGCCAGCACCAACTCGTTCGGCAAAAGCTCGGGGGTCTCACTGGTGGCATAGCCG
>DAIDJW010000078.1 GCA_027451185.1 Candidatus Saccharimonadota bacterium | reverse complement strand
CAACGTTAATCTTAGGAATAATCAGTTTTGGATCCGGGCCGACTTCAACCTTTACGCTCGGGTCGACCACGATGTTATTCGGGTCAATTTGGCCCGGCGAGACATAGGCCATCACCTGAGCCACGAGAAACTGGTTGTATTGAATAAAGGCAAAGATAATCATGACCGCTAGGGCTGAGATAATCGGTACAAAGTGGCGGCTTTTTCTAACCTTTTGCGCCCGATTGCGCACGGTCTGGAGTAATTTTTGGCGTAAAGTGTAAAGCGCCTCGTCTTTTGATAGAGCTTCATCCGCTGCGGTCTCGGCGCGGCTAGCTAGGGGTGGTTGTGACGAAAAATAAGCCTGATCTTGGCGGCCGGTGTTGGTCTGCTGTTTGTAATAGCCCTCGTAGTACTGACGGTAGTAATTTTGCCAAGCGCTGTGGTAGGCCTTCCACTCGTCGGCCTCAATCTGGTTTGTCTGATTGTGAGTGCGTTCATAGGGGTTGCCGACCTCAAGATCGTTGACCGTCGAAGGGTTATTGTCGTAAATGTTATCAATTTGATGACGAATAACACTCGCCGCCTGTTCGCGGTTATCGCTTTGGACGGGCTTAGGCGTCGGGGCGGCCATAAGCTTATCGACCAGTTTGTGGGCGGGCACGATTTGCGGCGAATTGTTTTTATCGTCTGGATTCATATCTG
>DAIDJW010000077.1 GCA_027451185.1 Candidatus Saccharimonadota bacterium | reverse complement strand
GCATTAAAGTACTTAGAGGAGGACATTGTGGGAGTAGAGCAGGAGCTTACTCAGCTCGACGAAGAAATGGCAAAGCAACCTGATTTACAGGCCGAATTTGACCAAGTTTTACAGTACGCAAAATACATTTTAGAACACCTATCAGAAATGCTACTTGACCTCTGTGATCCATTACGAAAAGCAGCCTTTTTTGGAGCGATTTTCAATACAGTGCCAACCTACTCACAAATAGACTTGAGAACCCACGAAAATAGCTCGCTACCAGAGGTAAACGAGCTATTCACGATACGCACTTCATTGATGTCCACTTATGGTGACCCGACCGGGAATCGAACCCGGATTGCAAGGATGAGAACCTTGTGTCCTAACCGTTAGACGATCGGGCCAGATTGTGAGTGAAAAGAGATAAAAATGCTTGCATTTTTAGCCTTTTCTGAGCAATTTGGCCACCATATCGCGAAGCGATATCGGGCCGCGTTTTTATACCGAGCCGAGCGGCTTGATCTCGCAGAGATCGGGCCAGCTTTTAGCCTTTGTATCGGCGCACGGCTCGTAAAATTCTATCAAATATCCCCCAGTTTGTCCAGGTATGAGTCAGGGCGAGGGATTTCTCCCCCGCCCCTTCGCGACTCCGCTAGATCTTGACGAGGACGATCAGATCAGGCAGCGCTGCCGACCATTCGAACCCGAAATCCTTGGCCTGCTCC
>DAIDJW010000076.1 GCA_027451185.1 Candidatus Saccharimonadota bacterium | reverse complement strand
AATGCGCTTGAGGAGTTGGCCAACAAGCATCACGTTAAATTACCGCTAAAGACCAATGTTTTAAGTGGTGAGATTTTTGCTCGTCCAGTTCTGCGGCTCGACCAAGTTGGCGACAAACAAAAAGTTTTTCGGCTAATTAACGACTATGCGGCTTTGGTGCAAAAAACCGGCGGTACGTTCCTGAGTTCGGCGGGTGAAGGTCGCCTAAAGACCGAGGCTGCTTGGTCGCAGCTCGATGACGATGTCGTTGCCGTCTACAAGCAAATTAAAGATATTTTTGACCCTTATGGAATCTTGAACCCAGGCGTCAAGCAGCCAACCGAGGCCCGACAGCTTGCTAGCTTGCTGCGCGACAATTATGACCAATCTGACTTGGCTGATTATTCGCCGGAAATCTAATGTATAAAAACAAAAATTTCTGCTTTTCGCCCCCGGTTATGTTGGCGACATTCTTTATTGAAGTTTTTGGGGCTATTTATACGGTCGTTCGCTACAAAATGGACCGAGTCGGCAAGTTGGTGGTGGCCATTCTACTACTACTGGGCGTTTTTCAATTGGCCGAATACATGATTTGCGAATCAATTAGCTCGCCCGGGCTAACCTGGGCGCGGATCGGTTACGTGGCGATTACATTATTGCCGCCACTAGGTATTAGCCTGGCCATGGCCCTAGCTGGCAAAAAATCCAACTGGCAGGCGGCTGTTTATCTGGCCTGCGGCGCGTTTATCGCGTATTTTTTGGTTATCAATAACTCGCTTACAGGCCAAGTTTGTGCCGGAAATTACGTTATCTTTAGAGCTCATCCGGCGTCGATGAGGCTTTACGCGCTTTATTACTTCGGTTTGCTAGCCTTGGGCGTATATTTAAGCCTGCGCTGGCGCCACCAAACTAAAAACGTGCGTACCAAAACCGCTCTTTTGGCGTTAGCAATCGGTTACATGGCGTTTATTATTCCTACGATTACCGCCAATCTGTTGAGTCCAGCCACCATGGCGGCCATACCGTCGGTGATGTGCGGCTTCGCGGTCTTACTGGCTATAACCTTGATTGGTTGGGTGCTGCCAAACGGTGGCACCCTGCGCAAAGGTTCGCTCAGTCGCCGACCAGCCAAGTCCTAGCACTTGAAAAATACCCCTTGAAACGCTATGCTTGGTAAGTTACCAAATTGTATGCGCGCGTGGCGGAATTGGTAGACGCGCTAGCTTCAGGTGCTAGTGTTCGCAAGGACGTGGAGGTTCAAGTCCTC
>DAIDJW010000075.1 GCA_027451185.1 Candidatus Saccharimonadota bacterium | reverse complement strand
TAGATACAAACGCACACTATCGTCTGAAGCGTCATCGAAATACTGCTCTTGGCTCAGTAGGTCTTCATCATCACCGAGCTCTTCTTCGAGATCCTCTAAGTCGGGTTCGTCAATGTCGCCCAGCGGTGCAACCGTTAGATCAGCTTCTTCAACAGGATCAACCGTTACTTCGTCGTCTAACAATTGGTCATCGTTATCGTTGGCCATAAAAATTTACGTCTCCTTTATAAGTTTGTTGAGCTTGGTTCGAATTTCTGCCGCTTTAGCCTCATCGCCGGTTTCTTCAGCAGCGCGTAAGGCCTGATTCAATTCGTTTTTCTGTGTTTGACGGTGTTCGGTTATAACTCGGCGGACTAATCGTGCCGTTTCTAGGTAGCGATCACGGTCGCTCCAATCGGCTAAACGAATGTCGGCATTCAATAGTAACATTTTCACATATTCATCGTATTTTTGCAAGTTCGGCGGGGTGGTGACGGTCGCTTCGCCGCGGTGACCGCTAATATGCTCAAGAACTGCCTGGCGCGGTTCACTGCTTAACATGTCGGCACTCATGCCATTAATCAAATCGTGCGTTGCCGGATCTACTAGTAGCGCCGCTAGCATATTGTCTTGATAGACATAGTCGTCAACCGGTGCGACTTCGGTTGTTGCGATAACCGGCTTGAGTTTTGGAGCTTCAGGCTCAGCGACGCCCGATAATTTATCTTTCAAGGCACTTAGCGAGGCGCCAGTTTCGGCGACAATTTTTTGCAAATAATGGTCTTGTTCAACCTGGTCTTTGAGCGATCGGATAATATTAACGGCGGCGGTCGTATAGCGCCGCTTTCCGGCAGCAGTGCTCAAATCTTCACGCTTCGAGTACTGACGTAAAATCCAGTCCACTACCGGTTCGGCCTCGTCAATCGCCTTTTGCCACAAGGCCGGGTCTTGCTTAATTAACTCATCAGGGTCCTTGGCATTGTCTGGTAAATTAATAATCGTTACTTCGACACCTGTCGCCTGGGCCATAGGGATGGCGCGTTCGGTTGCGGCCAGCCCCGCTCGGTCGCCATCAAAGGCAAATCGAATATTATTACTTAGCCGCCCAAGCGCCTTTAGGTGGTGCTCGGTTAGGGCTGTGCCGGCCGTCGCCACTACGCCGGTGATACCGGCCTGGTGGCTACTAACAACATCTAAGTTACCCTCAACCACGACCGCGTAATCTTGGGTACGAATCCTTTCTTTAGCCTGCGACAAACCAAAAACATGCCTTCCTTTGTCGTACAGCAAAGTTTGCGGCGTATTAAGATACTTAGGAGCATTCGGATCGTCGTTGATAATCCGGCCGGTAAAGCCAATCACCTGACCTGTGGCATCCATCAGCGGAATCATCATTCGACCCCGGAACAAATCGCTATCATAGCGGTTAACTAGCCCGGCCTGGCGCAACTCTTGCTTGCTGAAGCCTTTTTTAGCCAGAAACTGCACCAGGGCATCGCCGCGGTCGGGCGCATATCCAATACCGAAACTTTGAACAATCGCTTTACTCAAGGCTCGTTTTTTAAAGACGTACTCTAACGCCCGTTGATTTTGAATCAGACTTTGTTGATAGTATTGCGCCGCCAAACGATGGGCTTCGTGCAAACGTTTCTTAAGCTGTGCCACACGCTGTGAACCGGCTGTGTCATAAATCGTCAGGTCGACGCCAGCCTTACGTGCTAAAAGCTCCAGGGCTTGGCGAAAATC
>DAIDJW010000074.1 GCA_027451185.1 Candidatus Saccharimonadota bacterium | reverse complement strand
TTGACCCAGTTAACCGACGCCTGCTTATGGATATCATTGAAGAGCATCAACGCGCTGGTGCGACAGTTATTTTTGTGACTCACCAAATGGAGGAAGTTGAGCGGCTATGCGATCGGATTATTCTGCTAAAAGACGGCGTGGCTAGGGCCTACGGCACGGTTGCGGCGGTTAAGGCCGAGTTTGGCGGCGCTTCGCTAGATGACATTTTTGTGAAGGTTTATGGCGATGAAAATGAAACGGCAGGAGGTGACAACTAATGTATAACTTAGGTACGGTTTTTCGATTTGAATTTATCAGGACGATAAAAAAGAAATCGTTTTGGATTATGGCCCTAGCCTTTCCAGTTATCATTGGGGCAGTCTTTGGCATCGTTTACTTTTCAAATAGAAGTTCCGAAAAAGCGGCGCAAGACACGCAAAACCAAAAGTTCTCAATCGTCGTAACTGATCAAAGCGGACTCCTTAATAAAGCCATCTTAAAACAGATTGGGGCGAGCGAATCTGTTGATAAACAAGCTGCCATCAATCAGGTGACGACTGGCAAGCTTGACGCCTACTTCTTTTATCCAAAAGATTTGACCACAGGTAAGGTCGAAATCTATGCACGTGACGTCGGACTGTTTGATAATGGTCGTTATGAAGGTGTGGCCCGGGCCTTGTTGCAGCAATCAGTAGCACCGACTGTTGATGTTCAAAAGACGGCCGTACTGCAGAGTAAAGTTGCCTTTAACGCTACGACATATCGTGACGGTCAGCCGTTTGACGGCATCAAGCAAGCGCTACTTCCGGGCGTATTTTTGGTGCTGTTTTACATCGTCATCGCTATGTTTGGCAATCAGATGCTAGTCAGTACGACCGAAGAAAAAGAAAACCGGGTGATTGAAATGATTTTAACGACTATTGAGGCTCGGACCTTGATAATTGGCAAAATCCTATCACTAATTGCACTCGCTTTTGTCCAGATTTTGGTGATTTTAATCCCAGTCATAACCGCGTATCTACTATTCCATAATCAGTTGTCACTGCCGAGCTTTGATTTAAGCAATCTGCCAATTGACCCGGTTCGAATTGGTCTAGGCGCAATTATATTTTGCCTTAGCTTTTTGCTCTTCACTGGACTACTGGTGGCGATTGGTTCAATTGCGCCGACTGCCAAAGAGGCCGGTGGCTTTTTGGGCGTAGTCATGCTATTTATCTTTGGGCCACTTTATGCGGTGTCGCTGTTTGTATCGGCGCCGAGCGCACCATTCGTTGGTTTCCTAACGTTCTTCCCGCTGACGGCGCCGATTCCGATGATGTTACGTAATGCCGTCGGCAACTTGTCGTTTACGGACGCCGGTATTGGCATCGCGATTTTAAGTGTCAGCGCACTAGTCGCACTAACGGCGGCTATTCGCATCTTTCGCTATGGCGTCTTGGAATATTCTCGCAAAACGCCACTTCGAATGATTTTTCACAAATAACTATTCAGTTATATCGCGTATAACGGTGATGTTGGCGCCGAGCGTGTTAAGGCGGTTTGCTAGGTCCTCATAACCACGGCTGATTGAGTAGACGTTTCGTAGGATGGATACGCCTGGAGCGGCCAGCATACCAAGCAGGATGACGACAGCAGGACGTAGGGCTGGTGGCGTGACGACTTCGGCCGGCTTCCACCTGGTTGGGCCGTCGATTAAGACGCGGTGTGGGTCAAGCAGCTTAACGTTGGCGTTTAGCTTGGTTAGCTCTAGTAGGTAAATGGCGCGGTTCTCGTAAACCCAGTCATGAATCAGTGTT
>DAIDJW010000073.1 GCA_027451185.1 Candidatus Saccharimonadota bacterium | reverse complement strand
GATTCGTAGTGCCGTCGATAGCTTGGTTGATTTAACGCACAATTTAGGTATCGCCACAATTGGCGACGAGCTTTATATGAGCGGTATCGGCAATTTGTTTAGCCATCCGGAATTTATGAATGGCGCCCACACCCAGGCGGTAGCGCGATTACTCGACAACTTGGAGCCATGGCTGCGCGAAGCGGCACCCAATGAACCGCTGAACGTCTATATTGGCAGCGAGAATCCAATCGGCAAGTCGAGCGGCGCAACCTTGATTATCAGCCGCTTTCGCTCACCGTTTAGCGACCGAAGTTATATTGGGGTTCTGGGTCCGACTCGCCAAAGCTACGCTCGGGTTATGAATTTAGTGCGTCAAACTGGCGCCATGTTAGAGGAAATTTGTAATGACTGATAAAAAACCAACCAAAAAAGAACTTGAAATGCAGCAACAACTAAATGAACTGACGGCCGACCTGCAGCGCACGCGGGCTGATTTCGAAAACTACCGCAAGCGCGTTGACGGCGAAAAGCAATTTGCCCGCGAATCCGGTCAGGCAAGTGCGATTTTGCGCTTACTGCCGGTAATCGACAATATCGAGCGCGCCATTGCCTATACTCCAGCCGAGCTCAAAGACAATAAATGGGCGCAAAGCGTTGCCGGGCTAGTAAAGAACCTTGAAAAATCGCTCGAGAGTTTGAATTTAAAACGTATCGACGCGGCCCCAGGAACCGTTTTTGACCCAGAGGTGCACGAAGCAATTCAGTTCGATGAAGATGCGACTGGCGACCAAGAAGTTATTGCCGAAGAATTGCAGGCCGGCTACAAACTTGGCGACATGGTTATTCGCCATGCGATGGTAAAAGTCACCAAACGGTAACAGTTTTACCTGTGGTATACTTAAGTTAAGCTTAAGTAATGAAAACAAATCATAATAAGATAATAATACCGGACGGAGCCAGTCCGCTACCCGAGCTGCATGAAATAAAGGTAGCCAAAATCTTAGCTGGACATTTTCGTACAGACATCGAATTTTTGACGCCAAATTTAGGCTATAAAATGCGAACACCTGATATCAGCATGCTGAACCGAGAATGGGAAATAAAAAGTCCTACGGGAGCTTCAAGATATACCATAAAGGAACAGTTTAGGGGGCTTCGGCAGTCGCGCAATCTTGTGATTGACGGTACTAGAACCAGACTATTGGATGCGAAGATAATTGAGCAAATAAAATTCGAAATTACCAAACATCATCGAGTTGGCCAGGTTATTTTTATTACGAAGACGGGTGACGTCGTTGTCATCAAGCAGTAGCTTATGCTATGATGATGTAAGGAAAGGCCGGGCGACCCCGATTGGGTAGCCAAAGGAGCATTCCAGAAATTATTGGAGCGTCCATTAGGGCGTTCTTTTTTACGTATTTTTTAATTAGCACTCTTGACACACGAGTGCTAATTTCTTACACTAGAGTTAGTTTGGCACTACACAGCGAGGAGTGCTAAAATATAATTAAAACAAGGGGGCGTAAGATATGACAATGAAAGTAAAATTAACCAAGAACTTTACCGGATGGGTTGTTGCCGATGGTCGCCATTTTGCTATCCAGAATGATACCGGCACCGTTGATGGCTATGGTTTAGGTGAATTAAAAACATTTATCGACGACGGAGTAGAGTATGCGGTTACTTTTATAGCAACTGACGAAGAGGGTAAATATAATTACGATTTGAAATCGGTAAAAGGAGAGTAACAAACAATGGGTAAAATTATCGGTATTGACCTGGGTACGACCAACTCGGCTGTCGCCTACATGGTAGCTGGCAAGCCAGAAGTGATTGCCAACGCTGAAGGCAACCGCACGACGCCAAGTGTCGTGGCGATTAATAAATCGGGCGAGCGTTTGGTTGGACAGGTGGCCCAGCGCCAGCGTGTAACCAATGCCAAAAACACCATCTACGGCGTGAAGCGTTTGATTGGTCGCAAGTTCAGCGACAAAGAAATCCA
>DAIDJW010000072.1 GCA_027451185.1 Candidatus Saccharimonadota bacterium | reverse complement strand
CCGCAAGGTTTCCATCATCTCAAGCGTGGTGGTCTTGCCTGCTCCGTTCGGCCCCAAGATACCGAAAATCTCGCCTTTTTTGACGTAAAAACTAACGCCGTCGACAGCCTGTTTGTCGCCATAGCGCTTCTTTAAATCGTGCACTTCTATCATGTAGGTCATTACGTTTAATTCTACAGGTATATGCCACTGGTCGCAATATATGGTTAGCAGAAACAACAAAAACGCCCCCAGGGGAGGGGGCGCTTTGGCACCTGTTTGTTTGGTCTAAGTATAGAACCAAAGGCGCTTATGGTGCAAGTCTAATTTAGACTATTTTTTCTTCGAAACTGTCAAGAAGCCGTTGCGTGGGTTTTCTTTAACAACACGGTCGGCTGGTAGTTCAACTGGAGTACCCTTTGCGTTCTTAGGAACTTTAGCAAAGAAGTAGATGGTCTGTGGTTTACCACCGCGCAGAGTTACGGTTGTGCTGTGCAAGTAGTAAGTGACACCCTTAGAGTTTGTGTGACTGTAAGCCATAAGATTCTTATACCTCCTGTTAGTAGCTTTACAGGTGTAAGCGTACCGCCTCGAGGTACCACTTGTCAACACCTTTTATGGCTAGATTGACTTGTAGTGCCGGCGCAACATTAGCCGTAAGATGAATATCGTTATGATGCGCACCACAATAACTAGAGCCACAACCAGGCAAGCCAAAACTGCCCAGCCGGCAAAATCGGGCGACCAAACCGGTGACACAAAATCGTGACGAAATGTGCTAGCTGGCGGTAAATTCAATTGGTCAACCAACTGCCCCGCACTAGGGTATTTTTGCAGCTCAGTCATAAAACACTGCTGATAAGCGATTGTGTAGTAGTGAAACTGCGGATCGCAGACTTGGGCGGCTTTTTTATAGATATTTCCATTTGGATTTTCTTCGCCCGAGGCCTCAGCTACCGCGCGGTTATAGGCCCTTTGGTAGCTATCTTTCAAGTAAACCCCACCATCCAGACTGGTGTTCATGTGGTCACTGACATAGTGTTGTAAATCAGACAATGAATTAATAATTTGGGTCTCGTTGCCTATTTTGTCGGCCGCGTAAACGGCATCACGGCGCTGCTCCATGCCAATATTATTCAGTCGCAGAAACGTTGCCGCCACAAAACTAAGGAGGATTAAAACCGCAATTAGCTGCCACGTTTTAACACGCTGCAGCTGCTTGATTTCCCGATGAACTCGCTTTTTGTCGGTCACTGGCCCACCTTTTTCCTTGTGTTTAGTATAGCACGCTCAGCCATGCTACACTAAGGTTATGAATATCTATTTCTCTGGCATTGGCGGTGTCGGAATCGGGCCTTTGGCCGAGATTGCAGCCGATGCTGGTTTTACAGTTCAAGGCTCCGATCAAGCCAATACGCCAATCGTTGACCGCCTAGTGGCGCGCGGCATTGAGGTCAACATCGGCCAAGACGGAACGTTTTTACAGGTCGTCCATGCGGACAAACCAATTGACCGCTTTGTCTATACTTCGGCCCTGCCGGCCGATCACCCAGAGCTTATCTTAGCCCGCCAGCTGGGTATTAAGGCCGTTAAGCGCGACGAGCTGTTGAGTGAAATTATCACCGAAAAGCATTTAAAACTAGTTGCCGTAGCCGGCACCCATGGCAAAACCACGACCACCGGTATGATAGTTTGGGCGCTAGAGCAGCTTGGAGTTCCAGTAAGCTATTCCATTGGCACGACCATTGCCTTTGGACCAAGCGGTAAATTTGACCCTAAAAGTGAATATTTTGTCTACGAATGCGACGAATACGACCGCAATTTTTTACATTTTCAGCCGTATCTGTCGCTGATTACGGCGGTTGATTATGACCACCCCGACACCTATCCAACGCGCGACGACTACACCGCGGCATTCCGTCAATTTATCGACCAATCTAGCCAAGTAATTATGTGGCGCGCCGATGCCGCTTACTTGCAGGCTGCCTCGCCACACGCCTGGGTCT
>DAIDJW010000071.1 GCA_027451185.1 Candidatus Saccharimonadota bacterium | reverse complement strand
TCATGTTTAGCAAAGCGAAAGCTCGCCATCGTACTGACTACCGTTGGATTAGTAATATTTAGCATAGAAACATGACGCGGGACGTTTTCGTCGCCAGCCACTTCATACTTACGTAAAATTCCGATTACGTCGTTGCTTGAAATTTTAACCATTAGTTAGCCTTTGGTCGCAGTCCAACCGCTTGTTGTGCACGCAGTAAGGTGGCCTCGGCAATCGGCACTAGGTCGCGTTCGGATTGTTCGAGTTTGGCAATAACAGCTGAATCGTCAACATCCGCGAGTCCTGTTTGAAAATCAGTCAAAAAACGCTCAACTTCATCAGCAACAACTTTTTTGAAGTCACCATAGCGCGTCTGGCCTTCAAATTCTGCGACAACTTCGTCGCGCTTGACACCGCGAAGAAGTGCAAGAATTTCAAGTAGGTTACTAATGCCAGGCTGTTTATTGCGGTCAAAATGAATTTCGGCTAGGTCATCGGTTGTTGCGCTCATAATCTTTTTTGCGGCCACAGCTGGCTCATCACCAAGGAATATCACACCCCTACCCGATTCGTCAGATTTACTCATCTTTTTTGTTGGATCAATCAAATCTTTGATACGAAGACCTTGGTCTTTACCGAAGAATTCATGTTGAGATTTAACAGCCTCTGGAATAGTAAAGACGTCACCGAATCGGCTGTTCATACGATCAGCTATATCGCGTGTGAATTCGAGGTGTTGCGACTGATCATCGCCAAGAGGGATGTATTTTGCGTTATAAAGTAAAATATCCGAGGCCATAAGCACAGGGTAGTTAAAGAGTCCGACTGAGACACCGTCACTAACACCGCTCGACTTATCTTTAAATTGCGTCATACGGCTCATCTCGCCAAAACCAGTGAAGCAATCAAGAATCCAGGTCAGCTCACTGTGTGCCGGAATGTAGCTTTGGCGATACAAAAAGATATTAGGGTTATCAAGCGGTAACCCAGCAGCAACAAACAAGCGGGCATTATGTAGAATCTGCTCGTACAACTGGCTGTGATCAATCGGTGTCGTAAAGCTGTGTAGGTCAGGAATGAACATATTAATCTGATATTCATCAGACTTAGACTTGGCCATGTCGATCATCGGCAAAATGCCACCAAAATAGTTGCCGATAGTTAGGTCGTTGTTGGCACGAATACCAGTTAGAATTACAGGTTTACTCATAGTTATTTATCATTATACATCAGTAGTCACTAGAGTACGACGTTATTTACTGTAGGCACAAATTTTGACCACTCATATCGAACTGACAATTGCCCGTCTTGGATAAAATAATCACCTTTTTTATAGTCGAAAATTGTAACAAAGTTGCCTTGATAGTTTCTTGGGCAGTAGCGTCCGACATCGTGCCGATAGCATCGAAGGCTCGACAGAACTGAAGTGTAGCCGTGCCGTTTGATATTGTAATTTTAAAATCTTTATTATTACAAATACTGGCATCGTTTCTGACCCTGACGGTGCTGTACAGGCCAAGTGCGGCCTCATCGCTTGTCGGGCCGGCAATTAACTGACCGATGGCATAGCTAGCAATGGCAGTCGTTGGTGAGGTTCTATCGACCGCAAAGGTTTTAATTGGGTCATTATCGGAATCGGGACGTTTTGAAAAATAGACAAACACGGCATAACCCTGAGGAATCGATGAGGCCGGTTGTCCGGTATCAGTTTGAACAACGGCAGGAGTTGGCTGCGAAGAACTCGTTGTCGGCTGCGGATTGGCCGGGGCGCTTGTATCTTTAAAAAAGAAAATAGCCGCTAGGATTGCTAATAAAACTATGGCAGTTGCGGCGATGACAGCGAGTATGCGTTTATTCATGATAAACCTCCTGTTGTAATTTCATTATACGCCTACTTATATACAAAAAACACCACGCCTGAGGTGGTGTCGTTTGTATCGGAACCCGATTGTTAGCGCTTCGAGAACTGTTCGCGCTTACGAGCAGAACGAAGACCATATTTCTTGCGTTCTTTTTCGCGAGAATCACGTTTTAGGAACTCGGCCTTTTTAAGCGTTCGACGAAGATCGGCAAAACCAGTGGTTAATGCCTTTGCAAT
>DAIDJW010000070.1 GCA_027451185.1 Candidatus Saccharimonadota bacterium | reverse complement strand
CGGCGATTCCGGTTGGCACCGACGAGGTTACTTTTAAGCCGATGGCGTCGAAGTCGCATAAGGGCTTTCGCGTGCTATATTACGGTAATATGCTACCGCTGCACGGTGTGGAATATGTGATTGACGCTGCTAAACAGCTAGCCAGCCGTGAAGACATCATCTTTCACCTGGTTGGTGGTAAACAGCCGGTTGAGGAACTGATTGAAGCGGCCAAGGCCGACGGGGCGCATATTGAATACAATAAATGGATTGATTACGCCAAATTGCCTGATGCTTTTGCAAAGAGTGACCTGTGTCTTGGCGGCCCATTTGGCGGCACTGTTCAGTCGCAGTTTGTGGTGACCGGCAAGACCTACCAATTTATGGCTGCCGCGCGACCGGCAGTCGTTGGCGAGAACCACGAAACGCACATTTTTAAAGATAAAAAGGATGCTCTGGTGGTACCACAGGCCGATGCCGTGGCGCTGAGCGATACGATTTTATGGGCCGCCGAGCACCAAGACGAGTTGATTAAAATCGGTCAAGCTGGCCGCGAGTTATATGAAGCACAGTTTTCGTCTAAACGAATTGCTGATGATTTAGCGCGACTTTTTCGGGATGACGGTATCCTTAACGTGAAAGGCTGACGCCACCAAAAAGATGGCGACTAGGAATACCACGTAAAAGGCGCGGTCTAAGATACCAGCGCTAACGATTGAGGCTGGCGAGATACCGTGCAGTGATTGCGTAAATAGCAGAAATGCTTCACGGACACCGATTGCGCCAGGAGTTAGCGCAACGAATAGTGATAAGTTAGCGCTGCCGGCGTAAACCAAGCTTTGACCGACGCTAGCCGACGTGCCAGTGGCGTGAAGCTCGATTAGATAGATAACGGCCGTAATTACGACCTGAATAACGGTGACAATATAAATTGCCAAAATGTAGCGCGCCCGGTCAGCGAATTTGAAGTAGCGCGTGCCAAAAATTATTAAAACAACCCCAGCAGCGATACCCAGGATTGTTAAGATTGGCGCCTTAGTCAGGAATAATAGCGACACGTTGATGGCGGCGAAGGCGAAGTAATAAAACAGCATGGTGTAGGTATAGTCACGAATTCGCAAACCGATCTTGGTTTTTAGGTAGGCGGCGCGCACGGCTGGGCCGCTTTGCAGTGGTCCAAAGAAATTAATGACCGACGAATAGGTCGACAAGTAGAGCGTGTTTTTAAGCGGCAAGGTTTTGCGGCACAGTTTGATGGTGTAGTAAGTGATCAAGACGTTGACGCCAATCATGGCGCTATAGAGCGCCAATAGGCCAAGTAATACCCATGGGCTGGTCTTTAAAACGCTGCGCAAAATTTCAGGGTGAATCGAGACGTACCAAATTAATAGACCGATGGTAGCGACAATAACAGCTATGCCGATGGCTTTTTGGTATTTGGTGAACCAGCGGACGATGGGCAGATTCTTTAGATTCTTCACGACTACTCCCACCAGAGTATCTGGTTGGTGCCACCGATGACTAGCGGCGTAATAATTGTCTGCAACCAATGGTTAAAGCCAATCAGTGGTGAATTTGGCCAATACCAACTGGTATCTGCATAGATTATATAGCTAAACATGCCGGCACCAAAGAGCGACAAGAAAATAACGACAATTGTAAAGACGGCCTTAATCGCGAGTTGATTCTTCAGATTGGTCCAGTTGAAAAACTCACTAAAACCTAGGGCGATGGTGGCTAGTAAAATTGGCAAGAGCGGTATCAGGTAGCGTCCGTTGACCGCCATAAAGGCGCCAAGTTTGGCATAGCTAGAGTAGTTAACGTATTGCAAGCTAATGATATAGACCAAAATAGCGGTTAACATTACCCAAAGCCACGGAATTCGGCGGTTAATTTTGCGCCAGAAAGCGACCGAAAAAATCGTTCCAAAGAAGCCGACAAGTGTGACTAGAATCAGCTGGATTGGTACTGGTCCAAAGTTGGTGTAGTCGCTATTAATCGAAAAGTATAGGCGGTGAATCATGCCCCAAATCCAGGCACCTTCGAAAAGGGCTGGGTCGGCCTTGATTGACGTACCGCTGGCGACGATTGATTGCTTCAGGTCGTAGTCGCGCGCCCAAGGGCCATAGTTGGTGCAGTCATCGGTGGTTAAGACTTTACCGCAGTCGGGGTCGATGTTATGAAAGACAATCAGGTTGGTGCCGTAACGATAGCTAAACAAGCCAACACTAACGACCAGCAAGATGATGAGCGTCGTTTTTAAGGTGATTGATAACCGCTTAAACGAGCGCCAAATTGACTGCCAGATGTGTTGACGCCTGCTGTCTTTGAGCCACAAAACCAAAATAACCAC
>DAIDJW010000069.1 GCA_027451185.1 Candidatus Saccharimonadota bacterium | reverse complement strand
CAGCGCCACTGGAGCGCAACAACCTGAATCTTAACCGGTGCTTGGCCTTTTGCGAGCGGCAGCGGCTTATATGGGTCAAGGCTGTGGGTGGCCGTATAGGTAATGACGCTCAAAATCAGAATAATCACCAGTGGAATACCCCACCACAATGACTCCAACCGTCGGCTGCCACCCATATTTGGTTGGTACAGCGCTCGGTTGTTACCGACTCGATAGCGCCAAGCAATACCAAACAACATTCCTAAAACCGGCACCACGACGACACTCGCCAGCAAGACAACCGTGATAATCAAGTTGCGCTCCTGACCGGCAATTGTGCCGTGCGTCTCGAGCACTGGAATAGCTCTGCCGCTTAACAGTAAGGTGAACATAATAACCACAGCCAGCAGAACCAGCACCGCCCCAATGGTGATGCTGACATTTTTGTTTCGACCCATTCTAACTCGTCCCATAGTGCTTCTGGTTCCACTATACACGAGCGGTCAATTTTTTGTAAACTAAATCACTTTCGCGTGCAGTGCGCCCGTAACGTGGGTTGCGACTTGTTGAATAACCGCATTGACAGCGTCGCTAGTTAAGGTGGTTTGATGCGATGTCAAACCGATACGCAAGGTAATATTTTTAACGCTTGCGTCGGTCGGCTCGTAGAAGTCAATCGGCACCAGGCTGGTTTCCAGTTTGACTTGATCGAGCGTCTCGTTAACGGCATCGTAGACCTGCTGATATAGCACATCGTGCTCAACCTGAAAACAAATGTCGCGTTCGGTGCCAGGATAACGGCTAATCGGCCGGTAGCTAAACTTAGCCGTCTGCACCATAGCCAACAGCGCCTGGCTGTCAAACTCGAACCCAGCCGTATAAGCCGGCAGCTTAAAGGCCTTCTGTACGACCCGCTTATACTCGCCGACTACCCCAATCAACTCACCGTCGGTCGTTTTGACAACCGCCGCGCGACGCGGTTCGTAGGCAGCACTAATGGCATCGGCCTCGACTAATGGTTCGTAGATAACCGGTAGGCTTAACTCTTTGAATAATAGATCGGCGTAGCGTTTGGCCGCATAGTAAGCCGCGCCCGCTGAAGCTTTTTTGCGCGCCACCACCAACGCCAGACTACCGCGTTCAACCGGCACGTTTTCGTCGTTGACGCCGTCGCTTTTTTGGTGAATCTTATTGATTTCAAACAGCGCAAAATCATCAAAGCCTTGTTTAACATTGGCATGGACCAAGCCGAGCAAACTCGGCGTCAAGCTCTGACGAAAATACTGCAAGTCGGGACTAATTGAGTTAGTCACCCGGTAGGCATTGGCCGGGTCCTGCAGGGCTTTTTTCATGTCGTCACCATGAACAAAGCTATAAGTCAAAACTTCATTGGCGCCGCCCCGCAGCAAGATATTACGTATTTCGGTGCGTAACTTGTCGTAGCGACTCGGCTGCACGGCTTCAAAATCACGACCTGGCAAGGTTGGCTGAACATTATCAAAACCATTCAACCGACCAACCTCTTCAATAACATCTTCGGCGATGTGAATATCAGCCCGCCAATACGGCGCAACGACAGCCAGCCTTTGTTCATCACCGGTAATAGTAAACCCAACATTAGTTAAAGTTTGACGCACGGCTTCAGTTGAAAAATCGGTCCCCAGTACGGCGTTAATTTGTGCCAGCGACAATTCAACCGTTACAGCGCCTTGTAGTACCGGATAATCTTCAGCGACAACACTTACGGCGTGCGTATCAGCATAACGCGACATTAGTCGCACCGCCTGGGCCAAGACTGGTGCCGTCAAAGCAGCCGGTTGGCCTTTCGTAAAGCGCGTGATTGCCTCGCTAAAAATACCATGACGCATCTGGGTAGCTCGCAGTTTATATAGGTCAAAAGTGGCACTTTCAATAATAATATTTTTAGTATTAGCATCAATTTCAGTCGAAGCGCCACCCATGGCTCCGGCTAGCCCAACCGCCGTATCGCCAGCCGCAATAACAATGTCGTCAGGGCTCAGCTCAATCATCCGCCCGTCTAGTAGCTCTAGTTTTTCGTTTTCACGGGCCAAGCGAACGTGAATCTCGGCTTTGCCACCAGCAACTTTGACTAATTTGTCGTAATCAAAAGCATGCAGCGGTTGGCCAGTTTCGAGCATAAGATAGTTAGTTACGTCGACGATGGCGTTAATTGGCCGCAGTCCAACCCGCGCCAAGTAGGTCTGAATGTTAAGCGGCGACTGCGCACCCTGGCGAGCACCAGCTAAGACAACCGCCTGGTAACGTCCAGCAAGCGACGGATCGTCAATTTTTACTAGTGGCGCCTCAACCGTGTTGTCGCTGTCAATCGTTGGCTCCAAGTCAGTCAGGTAGTCAGGCGTCTGAAATGTTTGGTTATAGATACCGGCTATTTCGCGCGCAAAACCCACCACACCAAAAGTATCGGGGCGATGTGTCAATGATTTATTTTCAATGTCGAGTAAATAGTCGTTCAACTCCAGCGCTTCGGCAAACGAACCGCC
>DAIDJW010000068.1 GCA_027451185.1 Candidatus Saccharimonadota bacterium | reverse complement strand
AAAAATATCCTGACTATGGTCGCCAAGCGCCATTCTAATCAGCTGAAGGTTGTCTTGGCGTTTATCACCAGATTTCACAGGTATTGATTCCCAAGTAATATTTGACTCGTCATCACGTGAACCAGCCGCCGCATATATCGTAACCTGGTGGCCAGCCTGAGCCTGAATTCTAGCTAGCCGCAGAGCCCATTCGTAACGACCATTATGTTTGGTGAGTGGAAATTTGGCGGTACCTGGTAAAAGATGGGCAATATTCACGACAAAACTCCAACGGTTAATTTTTCAACCTGCGCACATTTTGAGTTAAAAGCTAGTTTATCGTCGTCGGTCACGATTATGATTGCCGCTGCCTTATAGCCATTTTTGGCCGGTCCAACCATCTGGCCGGGCTTGGCGGTTTCGCGGTAATACATTAACTCGTTATTGTAGACGGCTGGGCTAACTTTTTCAAAAATGCCCTCGCTTGTTGGAAATAGTTCATATACGGCGCAATATTGCCTAAATTCGCCACCAAGCATAGGTTGCTGGCCGAGCGCCAGGCGCACCTCTTGGGTGGTCAAATCTAGGCCGTAAGCGTAGTCATACATACGCGGACGATAGCCGCCGATTCGAGCGCCAATCTCGATAATTTTGACACCGCTCGGGTCGTACATTAATTCGATGTGGGCAGGGACAGAGCTCATTTTTAAAGCCTTAACGCCAATTGTAGCAACGCGGAACAGATCGTCTTCAGTCTTTTGGTCGATGTCGGCTGGCAAAGTGCGCCGATAAAGATAGTTATCGTCAACGCCGATGTCTTGGGCGTTGGCTAAATCAACGACACCATCGCAGAAGTGCGGCTCGCCGTTGGCGTCAACAAAAGCTGCGATTGAGCACTGCTGGCCAACTATGAATTCCTCAACAATTAACTGTGGCGCACGGTCATGAACACCATATTTTTCATATAGCCCCGCGATTGTCGATTGGGCATACCCAACCTGCGCCACCAGCTCATCTTCGTTGTTACAGTGAATGACTAGTAGGCTTTTAACCAAGTTAGTTGGCTTAATTATCAATGGATAGCCGTGGTCGCGACCAAATTGAATGGCTGCGTCGACCGTATCGATAATCATAAAAGCCGGCGAAATAGATGGATTAGCGTCAATGAACGCTTGACGCATCAAGGATTTGTCGGTCGATAATCGGGCCGATTCAACCGATAGCGAGGCTACCTGAAAGTGATTAGCCAGTTTGGCCTTAGCGACGACATAATTTTCGTAAGTGCAGATTAAGCCGGCAAGCTTTAGGTCTAAGCCGTCGAGCCGATCGAGCTCGGCTGTCAGTCTACTAAAATCGAGCACTTCAACCCTGTCAAATAAAGCAGCGGCGCCTGTTTTGACGCTTGAGTCGAGCATTAGTCCGGCTTTGTAACCAAGCTGGTGGATAGCTTCAACAGTATCGTTTTGGGGCGCTGATTTGCCAACCACATAGACGTATTTATCGTTCATCTGTTAATAGTATCTTTGGTATTCAACAGCAAGTCAATAACTATTGATTTTTTATAGAGTTTATGTTATAATTCAGCGAGTTAATTCAGCGTATATATTCATATAAATAGGTGAGATAATGTAACTATGATTCGCAGGTCACGCAATACTATTGGCTGTCTAGAGCCGGTGAGCTTACCAGAACTGGGTGTTTATGACGTGCTTGCAAAAATCGATACCGGCGCATTTTCGGGTGCCCTGCACTGTACTGATGTTAAAGTGGTGCGCAAGGGGCCCAGCAAGCGACGCGTTTTACGGTTCAACCCGTTAGGCAATCCAAAATTACATTACGAAACCGATCAATTTGAAGAAACCTACGTTCGCAGCGCCACTGGTCACCGCCAAAAGCGATTTATAATTACGACCAACATCAAATGCGGCGGTCGGTTATACGAAACTAAAATCGGTGTTTCCGACAGGAGCGACATGAAACGACCGGTTTTAATTGGACGAAGATTTCTGCGTGAAAATAAATTATTAGTTGATGTGCGAATAAATAGTGAACTGGACGACGAAGGAGAAAATACTAGATGAAAATTGCAATCTTATCGAATGGACCGGGCAATTACTCAACCAAGCGCTTAGTCGAAGAGGCTAAAAAACACGGTCACGAAGTAACGGTTATTAAATATCGCGACTGTTATGCTTCAATCGAGAAGAATAACCCGACCGTCAGTTATAAAGGTGAAGATTTGGCGAAATTCGACGCCATTATTCCTCGCATCGCCAGCTATATGACCAAATACGGTTCGACGATTGTCCGCCAATTGGAAATGCAGGGTGTTTACACGGTGTCGAGCTCAATTGCGATTACTCGTTCGCGCGACAAGCTGCGCTCGATGCAGCTACTGGCCAAAACTGGGGTTGATATTCCAAAAACCGTGGTGTCGCGTAATTCAGCCGATATCGATGACCTAATCGACAAACTGGGCGGCACGCCGGTAATTATTAAGTTGGCTCGCGGAACGCACGGTAACGGCGTGGTCTTAGCTGAAAGTAAAAAAGCG
>DAIDJW010000067.1 GCA_027451185.1 Candidatus Saccharimonadota bacterium | reverse complement strand
CGCTTTGACCTATGCAGGTAACCGCGAAAATCTAACAGGTCTCGACCCGAGCCGCTTCAAGCTGGTTATCGGCAACACCTGCGACGCCGAGCTGGTTGACCAGTTGGTCGCCGACTGCGACGCCGTGGTTCACTTTGCGGCCGAAAGTCACAACGACAACTCGCTGATTAGTCCGCGACCCTTCCTAGATAGCAACATTATCGGCAGCTATACCATTCTTGAGGCCGTTCGCAAGCACGGCAAGCGTCTGCATCATATCTCAACCGACGAGGTTTACGGCGACCTTGAACTTAACGACCCGCACAAATTCACCGAGCACACACCGTATAACCCATCGAGTCCCTATTCATCAACCAAAGCCGCGTCCGACTTGCTAGTGCGAGCTTGGGTGCGCAGCTTTGGCGTGCAAGCGACGATTAGCAACTGCTCGAATAATTACGGGCCATACCAACACGTCGAAAAGTTCATTCCACGCCAGGTCACCGAGATTATTGAAGGCCGCCGTCCAAGACTATATGGCACCGGCGAAAACGTTCGCGACTGGATTCACACCGAAGACCACTCGTCGGCTATTTTGACCATTCTTGAAAAGGGCAAAATCGGCGAAACCTATCTAATCGGCGCTGACGGCGAAAAAGATAATAAAACCGTCATCGAACTAATCTTGAAGCTGATGGGCAAAGACCCCGCTGACTACGAACATGTTAACGACCGCCCCGGCCACGACATGCGCTACGCCATCGACTCGACTAAGTTACGGACCGAATTAGGCTGGTTACCGAAATTTACCGACTTTGAATCCGGCCTAAAGGACACGATTGAATGGTACAAAGCCAACCAGGCTTGGTGGAAGCCACAAAAACAAGCAACCGAAGAACAATACGCTAAAACAGGCCATTAAATAGGAGTTACAGAACATGACTGATCTTGCATTCGAAAAAGAACTGACCGTTGAAAAAACTACTATTCCAGGTTTATTAATTCTAAGCCTACCTGTTCACGGCGACAATCGCGGCTGGTTTAAGGAAAACTGGCAAAACGCTAAGATGAACGCCCTGGGCTTGCCGGAATTTGGCCCAGTTCAAAACAACATTTCGTTCAATGCCAAACGCGGTGTCACCCGTGGTATTCACGCCGAACCGTGGGACAAATATATTTCGGTTGGCTATGGCCGGATTTTCGGTGCCTGGGTTGACCTACGCGAAGGCGATAGCTTTGGCACCGTCTTTACGGCCGAGATAGACCCATCGAAAGCGATTTTTGTGCCCCGCGGCGTCGGCAATTCCTTCCAGGCCCTCGACGACAACACCGTTTACACCTACCTGGTTAACGACCACTGGACCCAGGAAGCTCAATCGCTCTACGCGGCCCTAAATCTAGCCGACAAAACTGTTGCCATCGACTGGCCGATTCCGCTAGCCCAGGCTGAGCTTTCCGACAAAGACAAGCTCAACCCCAGCCTGGCCGACGTCAAGCCAATGCAACCAAAAAAGACCTTGATTGTCGGCGCCTATGGCCAATTAGGTCGTGCTCTGCAGGTTGAGTTCCCTGACGCCGAGTGCGTCGACCGCGACACGCTTGATATTAGCGATTCATCAGTTTTAACAGCCCGCAACTGGCGCGATTACGGCTTAATTTTGAACGCCGCCGCCTACACCGCCGTTGATTTAGCCGAAACCCCCGAAGGCCGCCGTGAGGCCTGGCAAGCTAACGTCCAAGCCGTCCAAAACTTGGTCCACATTGCAGCCAGGAATAACATCACACTGGTTCACGTGTCGTCAGACTACGTTTTCGACGGCACCAGCGTGCCGCATACCGAAGACGAGTCATTTAGTCCGCTCAGTGTTTACGGACAGACCAAGGCCGCTGGCGACGCTCTGGTGGGCACCGTGCCACGCCACTACCTGCTCCGAACCAGCTGGGTGGTTGGAGATGGCAAAAACTTCGTTCTGACTATGAAAGGTTTAGCCGAAAAAGGCGTCAAACCAAGTGTTGTTAACGACCAAATCGGCCGCCTAACCTTCGCTAGCGAGCTAGCACGCGGTATTAAGCACCTAGTTACAACCGAGTCGCCTTATGGCACCTATAACCTCACTGGCGATGGCGAGAGCGTCAGCTGGGCCGACATTGCTGCTAAGGTATATGAACTCACTGGCCACGACCCGAAAGATGTCACTGGCGTTTCAACCGAAGAATACTATGCCGGCAAAACAGGCATCGCGCCGCGGCCACTGCAAAGCGCGCTCGACCTAACCAAGATTAAGTCGACCGGTTTTGAACCACGGCCCTGGGAAGGTGTACTGGTTGAATACCTAAAGAGGCACGAGTAAAAATATGAAGGGCATAATTTTAGCCGGCGGCTCCGGCACGCGCCTATGGCCCATCACCAAAGCTATCAGTAAGCAACTGATGCCAATCTACGACAAGCCGATGGTCTACTACCCGCTGACCACCCTTATGCAGGCCGGCATTCAGGACATTTTGATTATCACCACACCCGAAGATCAAGCGCAGTTCCAGAAACTGCTAGGCGACGGCTCGCAGTGGGGCATCACGCTCACCTACGCCGCTCAGCCTAGCCCGGAAGGTCTGGCCCAGGCCTTTATTATCGGCGAAGAGTTCATTGGCAACGATAAAGTCGCGTTGGTATTGGGTGACAACATCTTCCATGGCAACGCCCTCGACGATTCACTCAAACAATGCACCGACCCCGAT
>DAIDJW010000066.1 GCA_027451185.1 Candidatus Saccharimonadota bacterium | reverse complement strand
GACTCGAACCGAAGACCTGCTGTTTACAAAACAGCTGCTCTAGCCAACTGAGCTAAGGCGGCATCTCGTGGTACTAAACCATTCTATCGGATATAGGATTGGTTTTCAATGATGAATATGGAGCCACGACTGGGATTTGAACCCAGGACCTCATCCTTACCATGGATGCGCTCTACCAACTGAGCTATCGCGGCGTACCTTGGTAGATTTTAACATATTTACACTACTGATATCAATTGCCTGAAGCCAGTTTACATAATAACGCGACGTGGTCGTTTGGCCTGTCGTGGCTGCACTTGCGGTATTATCATTTTTGCTGACTTTTCGCGCAGGCTTAGGGCTAGATCAGATTGGCCAGTACGGTCGTAAGCGTCGGCTAGGATGTTCAGCGTTTGCGGAATTGGGTCCAGCTCGACAGCCTTTTCTAATGATTCAATCATCTTGCGATTGTGACCAAGTTTTTCTTGTACTTTGGCGTAAGCAATGTGACGAGAGGCCAATTCACTATCCATAGCTAGGGCTTGCTCGAAGGCCAAGGCGGCTTTATCAAAGTTACCGGTTTCGTAATAGATTAAACCAACGTTATGAAGGCTGCTGGCACTCGGCTCAAGCGATTGAGCAATCTCGAAACACTCAACAGCATCGCGAAAAGCTTGCTGCTTGGCGTATAAAATGCCCAGGCGGTTATAGGCACTGGCATTACGTTCGTCAACGCGCAAAATCGTCAGTAGCGCCTTTTCAGCGCGGAGATATTTTTTACTCTGAAGTGCTTCTTGAGCGATCGTCCAGAGCTGTTCGAGCTTGTCCGACAACTTAGTTGGTAAATCAGCTACCACCTCGGTGATAGTTTGGCGCTGATATACTGTCCAGCCGCCTAAAAGTGCAATAACAATAAGACCTAACATTTATAACCTAATTATAGCACAAAACGCGCTAGGCAAATACGGATGTTGCCGTTGGCTTCAATCTGTTGCCTGGCAAAAATAAGACTGTCTAGCTGGCTGATTAAACTTTCTTGGGGCTTGTCAGAAATGCTGTGCTTTAGAATGCTAGCGGCGTAATCCAGCAACGTTAGCGCTCCGTCGCGGTTATCGCGGTATTTATTGGCAACCAATAATTTATGGTAGGTATTGGCTTGTAGCAAATCACGAGCATCGCGCATAATTGTCGACCTGGTTATGAAGTAGTCCTCGTCAGTAGCCAGACGTGTCAACTCCGCCGGTAAGCCAGTTGCCATATAAATCAGCTGAAGCCGTTTTTTTGCATCGATAATACTTAGCTCGTCAAGCAAGGCTTCGGTTTGTTGTTTAAGCACCGGCTTTAGCTCAATCGACTGCGCGCGTGACGTTATCGTGGCTAGTAATTTAGAGGGCGTATGAGTGGCTAAAATGAAGTGAACGCCCGCTGAGGGCTCCTCAAGCAGCTTCAGGAAGGCATTTTGCGCCTGATGACCCATTCTCTCGGCATAATCAATCAATATTACAATCTTGCCAGTCTGAATTGACCGAGTTTGGGTATATAGCCGACGAATACTATCAACACTTATGACACCCTTATCTAGATCGACTTTTTCGTCTTTTTCCGGCAATACTACATAGCTTAGGGTGCCGATTTGACCTGCAAGGTACCTAGCGACCGTCCCCAGGCCAATGCCTGTCGGGCCAGTCAGTAGGAGCGCTTGTGGCATGTCGCGTAGCATTAGCGATAGTACTAGGTCGCTAGCTGGATTGATTAACGGCTTGTTCATGATTACTTAACCTGCGAAAACTTATCAGTAAACTCAGGTGGAACAGGAGCTTCAAAGATACGCCTATTGCCGATTGGAATAGTTATTTCAAGACTTTCGGCGTGCAGATATAGCCTGTCGGCAGGTTTGCCGTAAACTTTGTCACCCAAAATTGGTGTATTGATATAACGCATATGAACACGCAACTGATGGGTGCGTCCGGTACGAGGGTAGAGTTTCACCAGGGCGTATTTGTCAGTCTCGGCGATAACTTCGTATTTAGTTAGGGCAGATTTACCTTTGACGTCAACTTTAAAGGTGCTCGGCGCGGTCGGATTGCGGCCAATCGGCAAATCCAGTTGGGCCTTTGGTAGCTTTGGGATACCATCAAGAACGGCCACATAAGTCTTTTTAGTACGGCGGTCAGCGAACTGCTTTTGTAAAAGCGTGGCGGTCTGAGGGTCACGAGCACCAATCATTACGCCACTAGTATCGCGATCAAGTCGATGAATGATACCTGGGCGGTTTGTATCCAGATTATAAGTTGTGTAGCGACGGAAGAAATCGGCCACCGTAAACTCTTCATTAATCGCACCCTTGCTGTGTGACAAAACGCCAACTGGCTTATTGATGACAATCACATTATCGTCCAGAAAGATAATTGGGAAGCTAGATTCGCTATAATCGGTGTCGGCTGGAATCGATACGGCGATTTCGTCTGACTTTAATATTTCAAACTTTGGCGATGGCTGAACCGTACCGTTAACGGCAACATAGCCCGATTTAACATATTTTTGCCAGGTACTGCGCGAAATATCCGGGTAACGGTCGGCAAGCTCTAAATCAAGTCGTACCTTTGGCGACTTAACGGCAAACAGATAAACTTCTTTGCCTTTGTACGGCAAAGCATAGTTTTTACCGGCATCGCGCGGATTCTTGATTAACACCCCGACTACATCTTGCTTATCAGAGTGAATTTGATCGATAATAAATTTAGCATCGTCTTCGGCGGTATCATCATAAAG
>DAIDJW010000065.1 GCA_027451185.1 Candidatus Saccharimonadota bacterium | reverse complement strand
GTTTAAGCAAGGAACTCCTAGAGATCGCCGCGAAGACGGTCACGATAGAGCAAATCGGCTCAACCCGTTCGGTTAACGTTGGTGTCGCCGCTGGCATCGCCATGTATGCCTGGCTACAGCAAAATTACTTATAAAAAACGCTAGCCATAGCGCTAATGTGATTGTTGACACACTACTGGTAGCGTGCCATACTTAAAGTATGATAGAAGCACACCCATCAAATGACAATGAGGTGCGTCGCTTCCGGCTGCGAATGACAGCCGATACCTATGATTTTGACCAAGCGCTACTGGAATACACACAATTACATCATCGCCCAAGGCTAGATAGTGGCCTTTTTTTGTACTCCCAGATGGCATATCGTATTTCTGGCGAGCCGTCGGCCGAGGAGGCCGATGAATGGAGCGCTTATAAAGAGAGGGTTGGCGATATAGGCATATTTACTGACTTTAACGTTCAGCGCCAAACACCAGACGGCAAAGGCGGCGCGAGACAGCGAGAGGTCGACGGCAACTTGTATGTACGGATTAACGTGATGCTAGGTCGCGGCGCGGCGCGTAGTCTAATTACTTCGCCTATATTTAATGATGAACTAATAGCGCAACAGTTACGCTCTAGGACTATATTACCGATGGTTTATACAGTGCCGGTGCCGGTCGTGGGTGAGGAACGGCGTAGCAGCCTGTTAAATCGTTTGCAGCAAAACATTGATAGTGATAAGGGTGCTTGGGTAAACGAGCTGACGGTTGTCGAGGTCGGTTCGTCTGATTATCGCCGACCGGTCATCCAGCGCCCGCCGCGTGAACATACCGATCGTTTACCGCGGGGCTTGGCTCAGAGCCCAGACAACGACGATGCTGCCTAACCGCTAAGATTTGCTCCTGGCGATTACCTCTGTTACAATAATAAGTAATATGCAGACTACAGTTAAAAACCTATCAGAGACCAAAGTACAATTAACGATTAAAGTTGGCGCCAGCGAGCTGGCTGCCGCCGAACAAGTAGCCCTAACTAAATTAGGTAAAAAGCTTAAAGTTGCCGGTTTTCGCGAGGGCAAAGTCCCCGCCAGTGTGGTTGCCAAAAATGTTGATCCCGGTGCCTTGCAAGAGCAAACACTCGACGACGCCCTAAGCCGCGCCGTCGCGGAAGCCTTTTTGAACGAAAAACTACAAGCTCTCGACCGTCCATCGGTTGAGGTCAAAGCTTACGTGCCACGTGAAAGCCTAGAGTTCACAGCCGAAGTCGAAGTTATGCCGGCGGTTGAGCTAGGTGACTACAAAAAATTGAAAGTGTCGGTCGAAAAAGTCGTTGTGTCGGATGACGAAATCGACGAAATTATTGAACGTATGCGCCAAGGTTTCGCTAGCAAAGAAAGTGCCAAACGCGCCGCCAAAGATGGTGACGAGGTAGTGATTGATTTTGTTGGCAAAAAAGACGACGTTGCCTTTGACGGTGGTACGGCGACCGATTATAGTTTGACGCTCGGCTCGCACCAATTTATTCCTGGATTCGAAGAAGGAATTGTCGGCCATAAGGTTGGCGACAAGTTTGACCTTGATCTAGAGTTTCCAAAAGATTACCACGCCAAAGAACTAGCGGGCGCCAAGGTCGTTTTCTCGGTCACCCTCAAGGAAGTCAAAGAAGTAAAATTGCCAGAGGTTAACGACGAGTTTGCCGCCAAGGCTGGCCCATTTACATCGGTCGACGAACTGAAAGCTGATATCCAGCGTGAAATCGCCAGCCAAAAAGAGCGTGAGGCTGGTGAAAAGCTAAAAGACCAGTTGGTCGAGCAGTTGGTTAGTGTTAGTAAAGTTCCAGCGCCAGAGATTTTGGTCAATGACCAAATGCAATCGATTGAGCGCGACTTTTCGCAGAACCTGCTTTACCAAGGTTTGACGCTGGATTCATACATTACTAGTAAGGATTTCAAAGATGAAGCTGACTGGCGTGAAAAAGAAGTTAAACCGGCCGCCGTGCGACGGGTTGAGGCTGCATTGGTATTGGGCGAGCTGAGTAAAGTAGAAAAGATTACCGCCACCAACGAAGAGCTCGAGGCGCATATCGACCTTTATAAACAGCAATATGCCAATAATAAAGAGGTCCTCAAGCAGTTTGAGCAACCGGAAGTCCGCCGCGACATCGCCAATCGCCTGCTAACCGAAAAAACAGTTGATCGACTAGTCGAACTGAATTCGGTTAGTAAATAATTAATCGCGGCCATATATCAAAACACCGTCCCGGCAAAGGAGGCGGTGTTTTTGACTATTTTAGTTATTATGGTATAATCAGAAAGTTGGCTAGCCGTCACCTAGTAGCAGGGAGCAAAAGTGCGAGATCCGATCGAATTGTTCTGGCTGGCGATAGCCAGTACTGCGGTGACGATGCTCATAGTAGCTAGCTATAGCTACATGGCGCTCGCGATTCATCCGATAGCTAAACGATCGATCGACTTTCGTTTAGTCAAGTTGGGCTGGTCGGGATTGGCGACGATCTTTGGACTTTGCGCCTATATCGACCTCTATCGGGTTTGCCTGATTCTTTGGGGCTCACCTGGTAGTAACCCGGTATCACTTGCCGCCGTTGTGGCTGGTGCGATAGTGATCGGCCTGCTCGTTAACCGGGCCTATCGGTTTGGTCAGTGGGTCAGGCTCAAGCTATGGGTCAGCCACTTCTTCGTCATTATGGACACCGGCCGCGGACACGACAATCCAGCCGGCTACGACGATGGTGACGACAATGAATGGCGCGATTGATTCGTTCGCCAACACCGTTTACATGACCGGTTCATGTCATGTA
>DAIDJW010000064.1 GCA_027451185.1 Candidatus Saccharimonadota bacterium | reverse complement strand
ACACCTGATCATGCGGACAATAGTGCGTGCCTCGACCGGCAACCCTAATTTTTTCAATCGTTGTGCCGCAGCGCGGACACGGTAAACCTTCGCGGCGAAAGACCTTAGCAAAATCCATGTACTTACCTTTTTCGCCGCTAGCATTAACGTAATTTCGGTTGCTGCTGCCGCCTTTTTCAATCGACAAGTTTAGCACCGCCCGAACCTCGCGGTATAAATCAGCAAATTCCCGCTTGGTTAGACTATTAACTAGACGCTGAGGGTGAATTTTAGCACCCCACAGCGACTCGTCGGCATAAATATTGCCAATACCGGCAACGACAGTTTGATCCAGGAGCGCCGCTTTAATATTGCTGCGGGCGCGGCGACTAAAGCACTTGCGAAATTGCTCAGCTGTAAAATTATCGTCAAGCGGCTCTGGTCCAACTTTTTTCATAAAATCGATGTTTGGAATTTCAGGCGTTGGGATTAAGCGTACCCAACCAAATTTTCGCTGATCATTAAAATATAGATGAGTGCCGTCGCTAAAATCTAACTGCACGCGCGTCGACTTATCTGGTAGGTCGCCAATTAAGCTGTCGTTCGGATGGCCGGCGCCAAAGCGCTCCGCTAAGCCAACGAACACAAACTGCCCGGTCATTTTTAGGTGCGCCATTAACGTGTAGTTTGTGTCGAGCTCGATTAGTAAAACTTTGGCCCGGCGCCGGACCCTTGTGACGTGAGCACCAATTAAAAACCGCTCGATGTCGGCTTTAGCATTTGGAAAACTTTTTTGGTTATCACTGCTAACGTGACTGAATTTTTTACCAACAATTAAACTTTGCAGGCCGCGAGCGACGGTCTCTACCTCGGGCAGTTCCGGCATGATATCTCCTTATAGCGCAAGTTTATTAATCATTTTGCTGGCATTCGGAATCTGGACTTCGAAAAGCGACGCCAGCTGCTCGACATTGGCGCGTAGCGTGCCTGGCGAGCCCGTACAGGTTGAGGTCCAGAGCGTTTTAACCGATTTACCATCTTGCATAATATCGAATTGATATAAACGACCAACTGCACAAATGCCACGTACGTCAGACTGGTCGTCGACGCCCTTGGCTAAATTGGCCTTATCAAGGGCGTAGACAAACTGAGTGTAAGCAGCGGTATTATTTGGAAGATCAACATGATCAACGACATCGTTAACGTAACCAACATAGCTAGTCAGACTACGACTTGTTGGCGAAATGGTAATCCGGTAAGAGTTGAACTCCTCGCTTGCCACAATCGGCCCGCGCACAGTCATTTGAACACTGTGATTATCGCCAGTATTGAGTAGAGCCTGGCGGCTGACATCCGGCGTCGAACTAGTTTTTGGTGCTGAGTTGCCGGCAAAAAAGACGGCCCGACCAAGCGCCACGATTGCCACAACAGCAATCACTACGATAATAATGATTAATATAACTGGTAAAATTCGTGAGCTGCGGTATCTGTAATTAGCCATAATATAACTTTAGGAGCTTTAGCCCCGACTGTCAAATCCAGTGCTACCAAAGCCACCCGCGCCGCGATCGGTCTGGCTAAGTGCCCCGACCTCCAGCCAGCTGATTTTTTCATATTTAGCAATTACCATTTGAGCGATGCGCATACCGGGATCGATCACGAACGGCTCCTGGCCCAGATTAATTACTAGAACACCAATTTCGCCGCGATAATCAGCATCAATCGTACCGACGCCGTTCACCATGGTGATGCCATGCTTAATACTTAGCCCACTACGGGCTCGGATTTGCATCTCAAAGCCCGGCGGCACTTCAGCCGCCAGCCCGGTTGGAACCATCACCCGCTCCATCGGCTGTAGCGTTAGCGGCGCGTCCAAGCATGCGTGAATATCCAAACCGGCCGCGTGGGCCGACTGGTAGTCGGGTAAAATTGCTGAAGGCCGTAATTTACTAATCTTAATTTGCATTTAGTTCTGCCTCGAGCAATTCGAATTCATGCTGAAATTGTTGAAAGCTCAAAAATTGAATTGACCGAATGCCCAGTTCTTCGGCCGCCTGACAGTTACGCTCAATGTCATCGGTAAAGACCGCTTCGTCCGCCGTAACCGCAAGCTGGTCAAGTGTCAGCTGGTAAATCTCGGGCTCTGGTTTAACGTGCCCTATTTCGCCCGACAGCACCACAACATCGAACAACCGCTCAAGCGTTCCAGCCGGCAAACGCATACTAATTCGCTGACGATTCGAAATGTTACTCATCAAAGCTATCTTGTAACGCGGCTTGAGTGATTCAATATATTTAATTAAATCTTCGTTGGGCTGTTCAGCTTCAGCCAGCCGCTGCCATAAAGCTTCGCGCGGCGTATCTAGGAGCTCACTAAGTCGGGCCATTTGCTCATCAATCGATATAATACCCAAGTCCGAAGCGTGCATTAGGCTATGGAGCTCTTCGGCATCGGCATCGCGACCCTCAACCTGCAAACCGCGCGCCGTTTTTTCAAGCATGCCGCTAACCAGCACCCCAAAACAATCAAAAATTACCGCCTTAATCATAGCTCCCCCCAATTCTTGCCCGTACTGACATCGACGCGCAGTTTTATTTTTAATTCTGGCGCAATATCTTCCATGGTTGTTTGCAAAATCTTGGCCACTTTATCGGCATCGCCCGGTGAACATTCGACCAGAATACTATCGTGAATTTGCAGCTGCTGAATAGCCAAGCCGTCTAACTTTTCGTCAACTTGCAGCATCGCCTTTTTCATAAGGTCGGCTTCGGTGCCTTGAATCGGCATATTAGCAGCGGCCCGTTCAGCAGCGGCCCTAACCACATAGTTACTGCTCTGAATATC
>DAIDJW010000063.1 GCA_027451185.1 Candidatus Saccharimonadota bacterium | reverse complement strand
ACAGCGGTACCTACTACGCTATGACTACCGACCTTAGTGGCCGTCGTCAAGATACCAAGCGCCGTAATGACGGTCATCGGCCCGACCAAAGCACCGATTCTGGTACTAGCCAGCTTATTAGCCGCACGTTCAACAGCATTATAGTGCATCTCAGTCCGCGCTCCGGTTCGAGCTTCGGCCGTGACGAATTTCATGCCATCAAGTACCCGCTCGAGGCTCGTGCCCTGTTCGGTGGCACCTTTCACAGCCTGAGCAATCTCAATGATATTGTCGAGGCGCAATCTACCCTCGCCAAGTAGCTCAGTATTGCCAGAGTCGGCTAACTCTTGCAGCATACGGCCGCGCTCTTCGGCTAAAGCCTCGTCGCTAAGTCCATTTTCAACATAAGTCTTAATTAATTCTTTGGTCTTGGTGGCAAATTCTGAATCATTAGCTAATTCAGCCCGTCGTTCACCGGCCTCGGCATGAATGGTTTCGCCTGCCTCGCTCGCCAGCCGCTCAATCATCGCTAGACGCGTCGTGTCGCTCACTCTAGCGGCCTGGCCTAAAGCTTCCTGTGTATACTTGGCTTCATAATATTGACGGGCTTGGTTGCCCTTCCAGATGCCATTCAAAAATCGGCGCCACCGTCCGCCTTCGTTTAACTCGGCAGTCAATCGCTCGGTACCAGCTTCGTGAGCTCGTTCATATTGACCATGCGAATCGTCGACCGAACCCACAACAAAGACCGGCGCGTTATCGACTGGCGCCGACGGACTAGGCGCCGAAGGCGTGGCCGGTGTAGCTGGCGTTGGCGTTGGTGAACTTGCCGGTGTCGGTGGCGCAACTGGCGCTGCAGGCCTAGGCGGTGCAGCCGGAGTGCTGTCGACAACCTCGTTGTCGCCACCTACTAGCGCCCCTCCGACTGGTATGTCGACGCCATAAGCAGCTGCCGCCCCAAACGCGTCATCAACCGTCGTTTCACCATTTAATACGCTATCAATTTTACCCATATCAGCTAGTACTGATGGGTCTAAGTTGGCTAGTTCTTCATCGGTGACAGAATGCTCGCGATCAATCGTTGAAACCGGCGAAGCGTTTGTTGAAGCTTCAAATATAGGTTCGTGTTCGGGCATTATCTATTACTCCGATTGGGTATCGTTTTGATTTTCTAACGGTGCTGCTTCAGTACCTAAATAAAGTTCACGGAAACGTAGCATAGTGGAGGCGGTAACGGTAGGAATATCAACGCCGCTGTCTTTAATGAACTGCTGAAGCTGCTCGTCACTAAC
Source organism: Candidatus Saccharimonadota bacterium (assembly GCA_027451185.1). Lineage (GTDB taxonomy): Bacteria > Patescibacteriota > Saccharimonadia > Saccharimonadales > Saccharimonadaceae > DAIDJW01. The sequence continues at coordinate 1,630 of DAIDJW010000063.1, read as the reverse complement.
TCCATCTTGCTCAAGCAGGTCATTAAATTGGTCAATTTTATCGTCCGGCATACTATCGATTAGGGCTCGATTAATCTGATCCAACAAACGACCGCGCATATCTTCAATCAAGTTAGCCCGAACGTCATCATTTACCCCTGATAGCTGCTTAGCCTCAAGTATGCTGCTAATAAAATTATCGAGCTCGTCCATAAATCCGTTTCCGTTTTTTGTTTATTTAAGGTTTATGCCTGTTATTCTAACATGCTAGCGTTAAAAACAACAGTTTTTCTTAAGATAACGTGCGCTTGACTGTTTCACGGGTGAAGAACTCTAACTTGTCACCTTCGCTGAGGACAAACTTATGATCAACCTTCAAACTTAGGCCACACATATCACCCTCGAACACCTCTTTGGCTTCCTGGCGGTTGCGCTGAACATTGGTTACTTCAGCTTCGGCTATCTGTTCGCCGCCGTGCTTAACGCGTACCAATAGTCCCGGTGTCAGTTTGCCACTGGTCATTTCACCACCAGTGATAATTTGCTCTTTTGTAATATGGAAAATACCCTTGACGGCTAGGCCGCCGACTTCGGTCTCAACGACCTTCGGAGCTAGCATTTCTTCCATGGTGTGTTTAGCGTCATCAAGTAACTCATAAATAACTTTATATAGTCGGACTTCGACTTTTTCACGGGTCGCTAAACGTTTCACAGCTTGCGGCAGTTCAATATTAAAGCCATAGATAATTGTTTTATCGCCAGCTGCCAAGCGAATGTCGTTCTCGTTGACATTACCGACACTACTACCGACAACGTGTAGGTTTATTTCGCCGCCAGTTTCGATTAAATGCAGGCTATCGATGACCGAAGTTAAAGATCCCTGGACGTCAGCCTTGACGATGACATTAAAGTCACGCGATTCATGTTGCTGCCTCATCATCTTTAATAAATCAGCGCTAGTGACATTGGTCGTAGCGGCATTGCGCTCATCTTCAATATGAGCTTCAGCGGCAGCAGCCCTGGCGATACGTTCGCTCCTTACGACCGTAAAGTTGTCACCAAATTGCGGCAGTTCCTTAAAACCGGTAACAATAACTGGTGTTGATGGACCAGCCTCTTTAACCGGTTTACCTTTATAATCAAGCAAAGTTCGCACCTTACCGTAAGACGAACCAGCCACCAAGAATGACGCTGGCTTCAAGACACCTTGTTCAACTAATAAACTCACTACCGGCCCACGGCCAACTTCCATATGTGATTCAATCACCAACCCCTCGGCCGGTACGTCGATATCAGCTTTTAGTTCTTCCAGATCGGCAACCAATAGAACCATATCAAGTAATTTATCGACATTCTGACCAGTCTTGGCGCTAACTTCCACCATGACCGTGTCGCCGCCCCATTCCTCGGGATTAAGGCCATGCTCGCTTGCCAGTTGAGCGCGTACTAGTTGCGGGTTAGCCGCTTCTTTATCAATTTTATTAATTGCCACTACAATTTTAGCGTTTGCCGAACGAGCAAAACGAATTGCCTCGATTGTCTGCGGCTTCACGCCATCGTCGGCAGCCACCACAATAACCACAACATCCGTCAAAGCAGCGCCGTGCTGGCGCAGGGCGGCAAAAGCCTCGTGACCTGGCGTATCAAGCAA
>DAIDJW010000062.1 GCA_027451185.1 Candidatus Saccharimonadota bacterium | reverse complement strand
CACAAAGCTAAAGACATCGCCGCCTTTATTCGACGAAAAATCATGCCAAATATTTTTATCGGGGCTAACGTAAAAGCTAGGCGTTTTCTCACCGGAAAACGGACTTAGACCCTTAAAGTTGCGTCCAGCGCGCTTCAATTGGACGTATTCACCGATGACGTCCTCGATATTCAGGCGCGACCGAACCTCCTCTTTGGCATCTTGCATACTACCATTATATATCTGTTAGAGATTAAAGCCCAAGCATGAGCACTGGCTTTTTATTTTGGCGCGGTTATGTTTAAATTAACAGTAGTTATGCAACCCAACCAAAGCCCGATTGATTATCTCAACCAAATCGCTCCCACGCCAACCAAGCGCCTAGCGTTTAAACTAGCCGGTCCTCGGCTCTGGCTAATGGCTGGCATCGGTGCCGTCATATTGGTTATTATCGCTTCCATCATCGCTAATTCAATTGCGGCCGCCCAACGCGCGCCACTTGAGCAGTTAGCGGCCCGCCTGCAAGTCACAGCGACAATCGTTAGCGGTGCTCAGGCTAACATCAAAAGCACCACCCTGTCGGCGACTAATAGCGGCCTCAACCTAAACCTCGAACAAGCCAACCGCGACTTCGGTAAACTACTCGTTGGTTACAAAATTAACACCGCTAACCTAACATCTAGTGACGCCCAGAAGGAAAAGGCTAACGCCAAAACAATTAGTGCCACCTTAGACAATGCCCGCTTAAATGCCGACTATAACCTCGTTTACGCCACACAAATGAATTATCAACTATCAATTACACTGAGTTTGATGCAAAAAATTTATAACTCAAGTAACGATAAAATCCTGCGTAATTTTTTGAGCAAGACTTACAATAACCTCTCGCCAGCCCGCGACGCCTTTGCCGGCTATCGTGAGTCAACTAATTATTAATTTCCGCCACTAGGTTGTAGCTCAACCGGGCTAAGTCTTTAATTTCGTCGATTGACAGCTGACCGGTGCAAATAACTGTAAGCCAGTGCTTTTTGTTCAGGTGCTCGCCGGCCATGACGGTTTCATATTTCTCGCGCAGATGACTAGCTAGTAAGGGATCGCTTTTGAAACTAACCCGCAGCGGCTTGCTACCTTCGGCAATCAAGGCAAACATTTTGCCCTCGCCGCTATCTTTGTGGCCGACCTTATAAACACTGGTGGTTTCGCCAAAAGGATAGTCTAGCCAGGTGTCTGGAAAACTCAGTAAATATTCTTCAATCTCTTGATGCGTTAACATGATTAATAGTTTACAGGCTACTTTGTGGCGCGTCCAGCTTTGACATGGTACTCGCCCAGTTGAGGCGCTGCAAAATCGCGGCTGTCTGCGCGGCGGTGGCTGGTTTTGTTATTTTATTAGCATCGTTAGTGCCAACAACACCAAACTTAAAACTAACCGGCAGTTTCTGTAAATTAGCTTTTTCAATTTGAGCTAAACAGCTGTCATGATAGCTACTGCATGTTGCGCCAATCGCCAGCCATTTGTCTAGTTGTGTATCGTCTTTGGCGCTGATACTAAGTTGAACGTTGATAGCCGCGGAGCGTACTACTTCGGGCGTATCCTGCTGGTCAAACATAAAATTACCCATTGAATAAACGATTAGGCGGCCTTTATAGGCTTCGGTGGTTTGAATCCAGTGCGGATGGTCACCTAGTACCACATCGGCGCCATGGTCAATCATCGACTCATAGGTTGCTGTTTTAAGCTGGTCGGGCGCCGGTTGATACTCGCTTCCCATGTGCGGCAAGGCAAAGACTGGCATATATTTTGCATATTGCTCCATCAAAGCTAGCGACGACTGCGGCGGAATCTTGAAAACACCATGGTAGCCACACATCGCTACCGGTAGCTGCCCCTTGCTAATTGAGTTGTCGCTTCGGGCCACCTTTACGGGCAGGGCAATCACTTCGCATAAGTCGCTCGTCTGATATGGATCGTAGTGGCCGAAATATTGAATGTTGTTCTTGGCTAGCTCAGCCTGGGTTGTCGCAAAGCCAGCCACGCCCTGATTGTCGGTATGATTATTGGCTAGCGTGACGACATTAAACCATTTTGCGAACTCTGGTAAATAATCTGGTGAGCAATTAAAGTTCAGCGTGGCATCCATCTCGGCCGAAGATATATTAACGCCCGGTACGGTTGGACACTCCAGGCCGGTAATCCAGGCGTCATAATTCTCACGATGAAACTCGCTCAATCGCGAAAACGGATAAGCCGTTTTTAGCGGGCTGGCCATTGACCAGTCGTTAATGTAACGTCCCCAAAACGAATTACCCGTAAAAAGAGTGTTCGAGCTAATAGTGGTTATAGCCGCCAGTGGTTTAGGTGCTGCATCGTTAGAAGTTGTGGTTGTTACTACACTACGCCAATTAAAATTGGTGCCGTGCGGATAGCGCCAGACAAACCAAGCTACGCCTAGCACAATGATGATTACTAGGACGACAATCAGCCAGCGTAGGCGATGGTGTCTTGTAACCTGACGAATCTCCATCGTCAGGACCCCCTAGCCGACCATCTTTGATAAATAGAATTGCAACTCGGCAATACTACCACGAATATCGGCTAAGGCCCGATGATCCTCTGGCTTTGTAAAATGTTTGTTGTACTTATTCTCGAACACTACTTTCCAGGCGCTAACGTCTAACATGCGGTAATTAAGTCGGGCATCAAGCCGCGGCCAGCGCGCTACAATAAAACGACGATCCATGTGAATTGAGTTGCCAGCCAAAAGCACCGGCAAGCCTGGCTTAAAGTTACGATCAATAAAATCAATTAGCTCGTCTTCAACGATTAACACATCTTTGCCCTGGGCATTCTGTTTCAGCAGGTTATCGCGCGACTCAGGGTTTTGATCCCAAAAAACAGCGTTGCTTGTAATACGGTCCTCTAGCGTCATTTCGTCACTTTGAATAATGCCCTCATATGTGGCAATCTCGTTAAAATCCCAGTCTGTGACAATGGCCGCAACCTCTAGAATTGGGTCTAGCTCAGGGTCTAACCCAGTCATTTC
>DAIDJW010000061.1 GCA_027451185.1 Candidatus Saccharimonadota bacterium | reverse complement strand
GGAGGCGCCTTTTTTTAACTGGCCAGTTTTAGTGCGCGTATCGCGCGTTTTACGATATAAATAATCACGGAATTCCTTAGCAGAGCGTGGCCGAACTAGGGCATACTCTAGTGCCATAGTGTAGATTTTACCAAACCGGCTTTCTTCTTCTAGCGCCGCCATCTCGGCTGCGCTATACTCTCGACCAACTTTGATATTTAAGTCACCTAGCTGCAAAATATCCAGCGAAAAGCGAAACTTACCGTCAACCATAATATTGACTCGGTCTTTATCGCGCATTTGGGCGGTGATAGCAGTTATTTTCATCGACTAATCACCATCATCGGACTACTTAAGCTTCAGTAGCCGGTGTGGCAGGAGCTTCAATCTCGTCTTCGGATTCGGTTTTCACTTTAGCGCGAACCTTCTGATCGATTTCGGCTAGAATCTTTGGATTAGCGGCCAAAAACTGCTTTGACGCCTCGCGGCCCTGGCCAATCTTTTCATTGTTGTAATCAAACCAAGCACCCGACTTGCCAACGATACCGTGCTGAACAGCTAAATCAAGCACGTCACCAGTGCGCGAAATGCCTTCATTGTACATGATATCGAACTCGGCCGAGCGGAACGGCGGAGCAATCTTATTCTTAACCACCTTCACTTTAGTGCGGTTGCCTGTCACCTCCTCGCCAACTTTGATTTGACCGGTTCGGCGAATATCCATACGCACTGAGGCATAGAATTTCAAGGCGTTACCACCCGTGGTGGTCTCGGGGTTACCAAACATCACGCCAATCTTCATACGAATCTGGTTAATAAAGACGACAATGGTCTTTGATTTACTAATAATACCGGTCAGCTTACGCAGTGCCTGGCTCATCAAGCGCGCCTGCAGACCCATGTGGCTATCGCCCATGTCGCCTTCAATTTCGGCTTGTGGCACCAAAGCGGCCACCGAGTCGACCACGACAATATCGACAGCGTTCGAACGCACTAGCGTCTCGACGATTTCTAGAGCCTGCTCGCCGTTGTCAGGCTGCGACACCAACAGATTGTCGGTATCAACGCCAATCCGCCGCGCGTAAGCTGGATCGAGCGCATGCTCGGCATCAATAAAGGCCGCTGTGCCACCGTTCTTTTGAATCTCGGCGATAGCGTGCAGAGTTAAGGTTGTCTTACCAGAACTCTCTGGACCATAAATTTCAATGACTCGTCCTCTTGGATAGCCGCCACCCAAAGCTATATCAAGACTTAAAGCCCCACTACTAATTAACTCGACGTTGACGGTGCTCGTGTCACCTAGGCGTCGAATTGCGCCCTCCCCAAATTGCTTGTTGATTTGCTCCTGCGCCAAGCCGAGTGCTTTAAGCTTGCCCTCAGCTGCAACTGGCTTAGCGCTGGTGTCAGGTGTCCCTGCTTTTTTGGATGGCATATTGTTCCCTCGCTTTATTATCTACATTTATTGTACCATGCACCCCCGAGGCGTAGCAAATATCCACCGCCTGTTATATACTAAATTCAATGAAGCAAAAAGGCTTTACTGTTATCGAATTATTATTTGTGGTGGTCTTACTAGCCGGCGCTAGTATCATATTTTTTGTCCAAAAAAACAACATCCAGACCGCCGCTGCCGACAGTCAGCGTAAAACTGCTATCAATGCTATTTACTACTCGCTTGAAGAGGTTTATTATCCGGCTCATAAATCTTACCCGCAGACCGTGGATGCGAAGATATTGCCGTCGGTTGATCCGGCTCTCTTTACCGATCCGAATGGTAAAAAAATCGGTGACGGTGGCAGCAATTATAGCTACAAAGCAACCGATTGCACCGACGGCCAATGCCAAAGCTACACCCTGTCAACCACTCTTCAAAACGAGGCCGATTACACCAAAACTAATCGTAGCCACTAGCTTAGCTAGTTAACTTCAACTGGACGACCGTTTTTGTAATCTTCGACGGCTACGCTTAATTTTGCCGCCTGATCTTTCGGCGAGGCTACCACGCTAAAATGGTAAGTATTTTCATCGCCTATCGTGCTAAGTCGAATTGTGCCATAGTCAAAAATCGTCTGCAAAATACCACTCTGGCTATAACTAACGTCTTCGATGTTAGATAAACTAACGGTTTGTTCACGGTGGCTAAATAGGCTGGTCTGAATCTCTTGAACAATCGTTTCATTGGTCAACAACAGCTTATTTTGCAGAAAAACATAACTTGATATTAAGCCGCCGCAGGCAACCAGAATAATAAACAAGGCAAACGGCACAAACAGCGATGCCGCCGACGGCAGATTAACACCACTATAACTCATACTGGTCGAGCTCGACGCCAGGCCCATATACCAGCCATAAAACATACAGATAACTACGATTAAACTGGTCGTCAGCGCTAGAATGCCGATTAACCCGATTGGGTGGCGGCGTATCGACGCAACCACATATTCACCATCGCTCAAATTCAAAAAGGGATAACGTAGATGCGACACTCCGTGCTTTTCGCGGACGGCCAAACTAATTTCATGTTTCGCCGGCTCCAGCGAATGCTCTAGATGAACAACCTGCGGCTCCGCATGGGTGGTGTCTACATCACTCATAGCTATATTATAGCATTTTTACGGTTTTTCTGTGTCGTCGACCCGGAAAGTTTTGCCCATATGCTTGTAGGCCTTAGCGGTGGCGCGTCGGCCGCGGGGCGTGCGTTCAATAAAACCAATTTGTAGCAAATATGGTTCGTAAAAATCTTCAATCGTCGAGGCTTCGTCGCCGGTTAAAGCCGCAATCGTGGTTAGGCCGATTGGGTTCGCACCGTAGTTATCAATCATGTTAGTTAACAGGTTGCGATCGCCGGCATCTAGGCCTAGTTCATCAATTTCGAGTAGTTTCAAGGCCTTATCGGCCGTTGCCGTGTCAATAATGCCGTCGCCGTTCACATCGGCATAGTCGCGCACGCGTTTTAATAAACGGTTAGCCACGCGCGGCGTTAAGCGGGCACGAGTTGAAAGTAATTCGGCCGCTTGCACGTCAATTGGTGTATTTAAAATCTTGGCCGCACGAGCAATAATCCGGCTAATCTCATCAGGTGTATAAAACTCCAGTC
>DAIDJW010000060.1 GCA_027451185.1 Candidatus Saccharimonadota bacterium | reverse complement strand
AACTTACAAAACGTCAAAAAGAGCTACTCGAGCAATTTGATACTACCAAAAAACGCGGCATATTTTAGCCATCAGTTCAACTAGTGACATTGATCAGTATTTAGACTATATTAATGGCAACTATGCAATATAGTATTCGACCGGCAAAGCGACGAAATATTGCGCAAATGTACCGCATTTCAATAAGTGCGCACGCCGATAGTTACTACGATCAGCTGATACCGGCCGACTCATTAGCAGATTTTCGAAAAAGATACACCGCATCTGTCCGTGGCCGCCGTCGGTTTACAAAAAACATGCTCCGTAGGCTTAATAGCCCTAATTGGCATGTTCTGGTGGCGTCAGATAAAAAGAATATTTTCGGCTACACTATGGCCGAGATTGATGGAAATATCTTGGATTTAAAGGGGTTATTTATTCTGCCGGTCTATCAAAAAATGGGCATTGGCTCCAGCCTGATGACGTCCATTCTAGAACTTGCAGAATCGAACATGACCGCACGGCTACTAGTGCTTAGTGAGAATGAAGTTGCTAAAAAGCTTTACGCCAAATATGGCTTTAAACATATTGGTCGTAGCGACAGCCTATTCTTTGGTGCCGCTCAGGACGTCATGGAGCGCTAGTCATTGACAAAAAGCGCAAAAAGTGCTAATATTACAGATAACATGGCACAAGAAAAATATACAGAACCAACAAAAAGTGTCGCCGAATCCTTTAAAGAGATACTTGAAGACGAGCCGAAACTGGTTACTAATTACGTGCCGGAAAAACAAAGTGCCATCAGCCAGAAGAATGCCTTTTTGGCAGGTGAAATCCGTAATCCCGATCACATCTACGACAAGCTGGATGCTATTGATTTTGATCAAGCGGCTCGCCATATTCAGCAGGTTGGTGATGATATTTTAAAGAACCCCGATCTTGATCCTAAACACCGCAGCGTCTACGAGCAGTTCGTGACCGGTTACCTGAGTAAAACTCACTTGATGGAACTAGCTCGCGATTACAAACACGAGACTGATGCCGACAAAAAAGCCGCGATCAAAGGAGCCTACATGGGCCTTAATATCGAGCTCTACGGTAAGCCCGATGAGACAACTTATCGTTCGCTATTGCAGGAAAAACTTGATCGAATTGATCAAAAACAGCTGAGTGGTAATGCTTTGACGATTCGCGATGAGTTGGCTAGTATTTTGGACTATACGCCAAGTTCTGAAAAGCGCGAGCGATTCGCACCATCATCCGACACGGTCGTATGGATGCACACGGTGGCCGAGAGTTTGTATGGCAACATGTTAAGTCATGTGCCCGACAATGAAACCTTCTCGCCCGAAGAGGTTCAAACAATCTTTAGTGAAATTATTGAGCAAGAGTTTGGTGAAGCGGCTGCCGAGTGGCACGTTGATATCGAGCCAGCTAAGTCAATTAACGTCAAGACTGCCGAAAAACGTATCGTCATTCCCGAGGATAGGGCTACGATTAGCCAGGCTGCCTTAAAGGGTTTGGTCGTCCACGAAATTGGCGTTCACATGCTGCGATCGGTCAATGGTTATGAAACTGACTTGATGCCACTTGCGACCGGCCTTAATGATTACTACGACTCCGAAGAGGGTCTTGGGGTGGTCATGGAGCAAGCGTTAAGCGGTAAGTTTAAAGAGAGCGGTACCGAACCTTACCTGACTGCCGGCCTGGCTTATTACGATAAAAAAGATTTTCGCGATACTTTTGAAGCGAAATGGCGCCTGACCGTTTTGGCTTCGGCAACTCCAGATACCGAAATTACCGAGGAGGCAATCGCTAAAGCCAAAAATACAGCCTATAGCAGTGTCATGCGCAGTATGCGTGGTACCGATGAACTGCCTTGGTTTAAGGACCTGGCATATTATAATGGAGTTATGTCCGTCTGGCAGCATCTTGAATCGATTAAGGGAGATGATCTGAAGTTCACGTTTGTTCTGATGGGTAAGGCTGATTCAGCCAACAAGGAACACGAACGTATTTTGCTGGAAACGCGTACCGTCTAAATTAACAAAATTAATTGGGGGATTTTTAAGCTATGTATATTAAGAACGACCCCTACGCATCATACAAATTATTGCGTCATGAGTTTGAAAAACGCGGTTACCAGGTTAAGGAAGGGCGGACCAAGAAAAGCCGCAAGGTAACCTTTATCAGTCCATCGGGGCGTACCTGGGAGACGCTGGCGGCCCATTTGTCGTACCCGTTTGCCTCTGATGAAATTCGCTCGATTTCGATTAATAAAGATAAATCCTATGACTTTGCTAATCGCATGGGTATTACGACACCATTTACCCGGTTAGTTACGCACGATGAGCTGTTGCCGCTAGCAGATGTCGATGATTTACTGGGACGGTTTAACCGGCTGATTGTCAAGCCGACGCAAGCCTCACTGTCGCGTGGTTTGACGCTTAATATTAGCTCGCCAGATCAGTTAAACGAGGCGATTAAGCATGCTCGGACTATGTCCCCTGAGGTGCTGATTCAAGAACAGGTCGAAGGTGAAGAGATACGATTTACGGTTATTGATGGGCAAGTGAAAGCGGCGATTTTGCGTCGAACGCCAAGGGTTATTGGCGATGGCGTATCGACCGTGGCTCAGCTGATTGAAGCCGAAAATATCGAGCGCCAAAGTCTTCGCTTCGCGCATCTTAACTATCCACAATTAACTGGCGAGATTATTGATCCAGCGCTGCTTACTAGTGACAAAGTGCCTGGAAAGGGCGAAATCCTAGAACTTAATCGGGCAACGATGATTAAAAACGGCTGTTCGGTCTATGACGTGCTTGAACGGGTTCATCCGTCATACATTGGCCCAATTGAGGCGCTAGTCAAGGAATTGGGCGCCAAATTTATCGTGGTTGATATGTTTTTAAAGGATTTTACGCAAGAAAAAACAGATACGAACTACTGGTTTATCGAGTTTAATACTTCGCCGGTTTTAAAGATGTTTTACGCCTGCCGCGACGGTAAAATGTATGACATTGTGCCGGTCCTAGTTGACGTGATTGACCGCTTTCTGCATCAACCGGAACTTATGGTTGACTAAGGATAGAGATTATGCTATTATATGCTAACTATGCAA
>DAIDJW010000059.1 GCA_027451185.1 Candidatus Saccharimonadota bacterium | reverse complement strand
GGTTGGCACAATGTCGGTTGTGCCGATGTCGCGACCCATATCTTGCTCGATAATAATTTGCTTGTCGGTTAGCTTGCGCGTTGAAAATAATTCCTTAATCAGCCCGATAACATGGGGGTGGCGGCTTAAGTAATGCCCGGCTGGTGAAGAGATTAGATCAACGTAAATTTCGTATTCACCGTTATCTTCGTCGATCATAAATTTGTACATCTACCTACATTATACTCTGTTACGGCCATAAACGCACGTATATAATAAGAAGGTAAGCGGAGGACAATTTATGCCATACGCCAATAATAATCAGTTACCGGAAAATGTTAAAAAAGTGTTGCCAGCACACGCCCAAGTCATTTTTCGCGAGGCTTTTAATAGCGCCTACCGCGAATATCAAGATCCCGATAGTAGGCGCCAAGATGCCAGTCGCGAAGAGGTTGCTTTAAAAGTTGCCTGGGCGGCCGTCAAGAAAAAATATGCCAAAGGTGCCGATGAAAAATGGCACCCCATCAAATAAGTCTGACCAAAATTTAAACATTAACTTATAGTGCCAGAACTGCCATAATGTGCTTATGGCGATTATTCACAAACACTCGGCAGGTGGGCTAATATACAACGATGGGCGGGTGCTAACGATTAACTGGCGTGCTAAATCCTCGATCGAGTTTCCCAAAGGCGGTATTGAGGTGGGCGAGTCGGCTGAAAAAGCGGCCTTACGTGAAGTCGAGGAAGAAACCGGCTACCGGGCGCAAATCGTTGCGTCGCTGGGTGCGATTGACTTTGACTATGAGGCCGACGGACAGGCGTATACCAAAACGGTTGACTATTTTTTGATGGAGATTAACGACGCCAGTTTATCGTCGCCGCGTCCGCAGCGCGAAGTTGGCGAAGATTTTGACGACCTTTGGCTGAGCGTGCGTCAGGCTAGACGTCGTTTGACTTATGACGACGGGCGGCTAATTTTGCAACGAGCGGTCGATATTATGAAGCTACTTGTTGATGACGAACTTCGCAATCAACGTCACGTCAAATTAGTCGCTAGGCGTATGGCCGAGCAGCCGGATTTTATACCAATTGTGATTGATTGCCTGCTCAATGGCCATCGCGGTTTAGCGATGCGCGCGGCCGATAGTTTGAAGCGATTTGTTCATATGCATGTCGGTGCTTTACAGCCATTTACAGCCGAGTTGGTGCAGGTGCTAGCGCGTCAAACACAAAAAGAAGTACGTTGTAACTTAGCGCAAATCTTGCCGCTAATAGACCTTACTGGTGATCAGCTACGTGACCTGCTAAAGATTTGGACGAATGATTTTTATACCGCCAGCAGCGATATGGTGCGCACAGCCTCGCTACAGGCGATACATGATATCGCCGAAAATTATGCTCCAGCTCAAAAAAAGCTCGACGAAATGCTAGACGCCGCCCTAGAAAACGGCGCCTCGACCGTTAAAGTTAGCACCATGCGTCGGCGTTAAGCGTCTATTTAGTGTTATGATAATGCTTATGGAAACAGCAGTTGAGATTAATGATTTATCGGTTGTCTTAGACGGCCGAGTTCAAGCGCTGAAACATGTCAAACTAAGCCTGCCCGCTGGTAAAATTACTGGCTTGATTGGTCCGTCGGGCGCCGGCAAGACAACCTTGATTCGCAGTATCGTCGGCTTATTGAAAACCAAAGACGGGGCCGTAAAGATTTTTAATCAACCGGCCGGTTCGGCTAGTTTACGCCGGATGGTTGCCTATATGGCCCAAGATTTATCGGTTTATACCGACTTGACGGTCAAAGAAAATCTAATTTATTTTGCGCGTATGAAGGGCCAGAATCGGCACCAAGCGGCTGCTAGTGTGAAGGAACTATTATCGACAATTGATATGGCTAACAAGGCCGGTGCTGTGGTGAGTGAGTTATCTGGCGGACAGCAACAACGTGTTTCGCTGGCCGTTGCTTTAATCAACCAGCCCAAATTACTTGTTTTAGATGAGCCAACGGTCGAGCTTGACCCGGTTTTAAGAAGTAACTTGTGGAAGCTATTTCATAAGCTGGCGGACGGCGGAACAACCTTAATTATATCGAGCCACTCCATGGATGAAGCTAGCCGCTGCGACGATTTAGTCTTGATTCGAGACGGTAAGATCATTGCCCATAGCGCGCCCAATGAGTTGCTACGAAAAACCAAGACCGCATCAGTAGAAGAAGCTTTTTTGAAATTGGTAGGAGCCTAAGATGAGTTTAACAAAAACCTTTGCTACTGCTAGCCGCGTCCTAAGCCAGCTGCGTCATGACCCGCGTACGATTGTGCTGCTTTTTGTTTTACCGCCGGTGCTGCTAGCATTATTTAAATATGTTTTTAATGGGCAGGATCGACTATTCGATAACATTGCGCCGTTGCTGCTGGGAATTTTTCCGATGATTATGATGTTCTTAATAACTTCGATTGCAACCTTGCGCGAACGACGCAGTGGCACCCTGGAGCGCTTAATGACGATGCCGGTATCAAAACTAGATTATGTTTTTGGTTATGCGCTGGCTTTTTCGATTGTAGCGTTACTTCAGGCCATTATTACGTCGCTAGTACTGCTTTATCTACTACAGGTATCGATTGCCGGCGGAGCGTTTGCAACAATTGTTGGAGCAGTGGCGGCGGCTTTGCTTGGTACGTCGTTGGGGCTATTTGCCAGTGCCTTTGCTCGAACGGAATTTCAGGCCATTCAGTTTATGCCGGCCTTTATCTTTCCGCAGCTACTAATTTGCGGCTTGTTCGTTGCCCGAGATAAGATGGCCGATGTCTTGCAGTGGCTAGCTAATATTATGCCGCTAACTTATAGCGTTGATTTAATGAAGCAAACAACCACCAGTATTAACTGGACCACGACGCATACAAACGATTTATTGGTAGTAATCGGTTTTACGATCGCCGCTTTAATACTCGGCTCAATTACTATTCGACGTCAAGAACGGCCATAGTTTATTAAGTTAAGCCAGTTGCTTGATTTGCTTGTACTGTCGGTTATCGGTGTATAACTCGCCCAGGTATGGGTTACGATGAGTCTTTTTGATCTTATAGATCATGTAGCCGAACACCAGGCCATTGGCAACTAGTGCGGCCAAACTGACAGCAA
>DAIDJW010000058.1 GCA_027451185.1 Candidatus Saccharimonadota bacterium | reverse complement strand
GGCCGGTTCCTGTGTGTCCAGAGTCGTCAGGGGTACATGCGCTCGCCGGCGGCGACCAGGCAGCGACCGAAGGAGTGGAACGTGTGCTCCGGGTCTGCGGGGTTGGGCTTGCGCAGCACGGCGAAGGCGTGCCCGTAGCTGGCGGCGAGCCGGAAGGCGACGATGATCATGGCCGCGGTCTCGGTTGCCTTACCGCCGTCACCGCACCTGGGGGTGGCGAAGTGCACCGTGTAGATGGTGTCGCCATCCAGCGCCGAAGCGCTCAGGCCGGTTGTGCGGTCGATGGTCGCCATCCGCCAGGTGTGGAGGTTGGCGATCTGTGCCGCGTAGCACAGGGCTTGATCGAGATTGTCGTCGCAGGCCTCGTCGACCTCCGTCAGGACTGTCGTGTCTTCCAGAACGCTCATTGGTGTATCACCTCTCTGTGAACAGCAGGAACGAATGCAAACTATACTCTTTTTACGCTAGTTTGTCAACCAATGTAAATTGTTAGGCTAGTTTGCTGGCGGCGACGCGGACGGCTTCGCTCCAGCTTAAAAAGGCGTGTGGCGTGGCGGCGACTTGGTCGGCGGTTAGGCCATATTTAACGGCTAGGGCGAGTTCGTGGATGATTTCACCGGCATTTGGTGCGGCCACGGTGGCGCCAACTAGGACGCCTTTTTTATCGGTGATGATTTTCACAAAGCCATCGCGGAAATCGCTGGTGTTGCTGCGGGTAATAATATTGAGCGGCGCCAGGGCTTTATTGATGGCCATGTCGCGCTTGGTGCAATCGTCTTCACTTAGACCAACATAGGCGATCTCGGGTGTCGAAAAGATAATGCCGGGAGTGGCGGTGTAGTCGGGTATAACCTTATTTTTATGCAGAATGTTATGGACCGCAATTTGGCTTTCCAGCAGGGCGGTGTGCGTATAGCTGCCCCGACCTAAAACGTCGCCGGCGGCATAGATGTGTTTAGCCGAAGTTTGCAGCATGTCATTAACTTCGATGCCTTTTGGCGTGTATTTGACGGTGGCGTTCTCGAGCCCCAGGTCAACCCGCGGCGTTCGGCCGGCGGCGATTAGAATTTCCTCGGCTTTAATAGTTTGTTCGACGCCACCACGGTTAATGATGATGCGTTTACTAATGGCGTCCTTGCCAACCGACAATACCCGGCTGTGTGTTAAGACGGTTACGCCTTTTTGTTCGCTAAGAACTCGTTCGATTAGCTGGCCAACTTCTTGGTCTTGGTCGGGCAGTAAGCGGCTCGATTGTTCGGCGATGTATACTTTGGTGCCAAACGTCGCCATTAGCTGGGCGATTTCGACGCCGTGACTGCCGCCGCCAATAATGAACAGGCTTTTTGGCGGGCGAATGGCTTCTAAGATAGTGCGCGGTGTAAGAAATGGCGTATTAGCCAGCCCGGGAATTTTAGGTATTACCCACTCGGCGCCGGTGGCGATAATAAAGTCTTTTGCCGAAAGGTGGCGGCGATTGACGCTGATTTCGTTGGGCGTTAAAAAGTGAGCCGTAGCGTGAAAGGTGTTAACGCCTTGGTTTTCGTAAAACCGCTGATTGCCACCAGCGCCAGTGCGCTGTACGGCCAGAGTCTTCCAGGCGCGGATCGACGGGTAATTGTAGCCTAGGGTTGAAGTGCGCAACCCGAATTTACTACCATGGCGGGCTTCGTCGTAAAGCCTGGCAGCGTGTAGCAGGGCTTTAGTCGGAACATCGCTCCAGTTAGGCGACTCGCCACCAAAAGTATCGGCTTCAACGATGGCCACGCGCTTGCCTTCACGGGCGGCGATGGTCGCCGCAGCGCTACCGCCAGCGCCGCTGCCGATGACGATTAAGTCGTAATCAAATGTGTGTGGTAGAGCCATAGTTTCTCCTTAAATAATGATGCGATGTTGTTCGTACAAATATGCTGCGTCGGGGTGATGAATGTTTAAGTGCCGAGCCGCCACGCGACGCAAATCGTCACTTGTTACTTCGGGCCGGACCGATAGCCATTGAGCCACGTCGTCGCAAACAGCTGCGGCAATTTCTTCGGCTAGGCCGGCCGGTGTATTGACACTGAGGCAAGCGGCGACAATACTGGCGTGTAATTTATCGCGTGAGTATCGCTCACTTGGTCGACGGCCGCCGCGTTTGATGATGTCAACCGCTAGCTCGCTCATGACCCAAAACCTCCGAAAATTTGGCTAACGTAGACAAAGAAACTTAACACAAGCAGGCCACCACCACCGACAAATTGTAAAAAGCCTTTGTTGGTTTCGCGCCATTTTTGAATGCTGCTTAAACTGTGGCCGCTACCAACAAGCGCCCAGACTAGGACCAGTCCGAGCATTGAAATCATGGTATACATAAACAAGCCAGCTAATTGGAGGCCAGGAGTCAGCCGTACTAAAACCAGGGCGCTTAAGATCAACGGTGCGCCGATAAATAACAACTCCGCAAAAACGCTCGATAGCCCTAAGCCGAATGATTCGGCGCTGTCTCTAGTGGCTTTGGTGCGGTCGCTTAAGTAGTGGGCCATGCCGCGAGGGACCCAAAGTGTAGTGCCGCGGCTATGTCGGTAATAAAATAACCAAATTGCTACTCCGACGCCAACCAGTAAGCCACAGGTAATTGCCCAGACGACGGCTGGCGCGGTACGGCCGTATAGCGAATTAAACAATATGGCCAAGAATGAAAGTAGCAACATGGTGGCAACACCAGCGCCGATTACAAAACTAGTTGTCAGACGCCAAACGCGGATACGAGCGTGGTTAGCGCCCAGAGCGTGCCCAGATAGTAGCGTTAATACACTAATACTCAGTTGAAAACTGGCGTGAATCAGAGCGGCGAGAGCGATGACCGCGAGCGAGCTAAAAGTATCCATATTTTTATTTTTTAAACCTCGTACCTATGTTATACCATAACCGAGATTAAAAGGTCAAAATAATATTGACTTTTTTAGTTGTTTATGCTTAAATAAGAGCATCAAACAATAAAAAACAAAAAAAGGCAAAAAATGGAAACTGACAGCGAGCAATCGAACACCTTGACCCAAGCGGTCGACTTTGAAGACATTATGAATTTAGCCAGCTGGAGCCGTCCGCGTGACGACGACGAACTGGATGATTTTTTGGAGCGACGCGAGCGTGAACTAGAGCGTAACGAAGCT
>DAIDJW010000057.1 GCA_027451185.1 Candidatus Saccharimonadota bacterium | reverse complement strand
CTGCGCCGCGATCGGCAGACCGGTGGCGGGCGAATAGGGCACGCCGACCCGCGCCCAGAGCAGGCGCATGTAATCGTAAATCTCAGTCACCGTCGCCACGGTCGAACGCGGGTTGCGGCTGGTCGATTTTTGGTCAATACTAATCGCCGGACTTAAACCATCAATCTGGTCAACGTCCGGTTTTTCCATTAAACCCAGGAACTGGCGTGCATAACTACTCAAGCTTTCAACATAGCGACGCTGGCCTTCAGCGTAAATCGTATCAAACGCTAGCGACGATTTGCCCGAACCCGACAAGCCGGTAATCACGACAAATTTATCGCGCGGAATCTCAACGCTAATGTTTTTGAGATTATGCTCCCTAGCTCCGACAACTCTAATAACCTCTGACATATCCGTCCAATTATACACTCTATAGCAAAGTTTTTCCAGTGTTAGAGTGTGATTAATATCCCTTTCGCTCGGCTGTCCTCGCGCCTTAATTTTCACGTGTCAGCGATGTAAAATTAAGGGCTGCGGGGCCTTCGCTCAAGCGATATTAATCCCCGACCACGCTGGCAACTAGTTCTACTAGATGCTCACCAACTTTGCCATAACGAATTTCTCGGTTTAGTTGATCAAATGGAATTAATTTATAATCAACAACACTTCCACCCGGATCTTCTATGAATTTGCTGATTCTTTCCAGCTTGGCAAAAACTCGCGCCTGATAAACTGGTTCGCGCCGTTCAGAAGTTAGTTTTTGGTAGCCCAACAGCCGCCAATCGACCACCCGACAGTTCATTTCTTCTTCGACTTCGCGCCGCATGGTTTGTTCAACTGTCTCACCCGGGTCAACGTGGCCGCCCGGAAGGTTAACCTTGCTATTTTTGTCAATCACCAAGGGCGTTAAACCATCTAGTTTAGCGATCACATAGGCCTGTTGCCACTTCACATCCGGCAATTTATCAACCGAATCAACATCGAACCACTCAACGTTAACTGTCTGACCGTTATATATAAACGAATCGCGAATGTCAGGTTCGGCCATAGCTATTCCCCATCCAGCGGCACAATACTTTCGGCCCAAAGCTGCAGTTCTTGCAGGACAAACTGCTTACTGTCGTCGGTGGTCGTGGTTGCCAGGCGCTGCAGCGAGCGCAAAAAACCCGGTAATTGCTTGTTGATGCGCTCGCCACGCCATTTTTCCCAGGCGACCATCTCGTCTTCGGCTAAAACTTTCGGAAAATTGCGGGCTTTATAGTGCAAAAATAGCTCCGGCAAGCGTTCATCATTAAATTCAGGGTGCAAATCAACCAGTTCATCAGCGGTCGACAATCGCACCTTTTCCATGCGTATGCCGTCACGATCACCCACAAGACCGTCGTATAACTGACCCTCCGGGTCGCTCAACGGCTTGAAATCGCGCGTACCTTCAAAAATCGAGCGAATATTCTCCGCAAACGCCGGCACCGACAGCAGCGAATCGCGGTGTTGAGTAATTGTTGCGGTATCTAGGTCAAGTTTTGCCCAGCCGTCGGCCTGTTCCAGCACGCCCAGCGGCGCCACGGCCGGCACTTTGTTGTAAGCTAATTCTTTGACCGGCAATGCTAAAAAGCCCTCGGCTAAGCGTTGCTCGCGGGTGGCATACAACTTATCACGCAGCTCCTTGGCTGGCAGATTCAAAAACGGCGTCGGATCCTGGCGCAGATCATAAAC
The DNA here is from genome assembly GCA_027451185.1 of Candidatus Saccharimonadota bacterium. Taxonomy (GTDB): domain Bacteria; phylum Patescibacteriota; class Saccharimonadia; order Saccharimonadales; family Saccharimonadaceae; genus DAIDJW01. Next base: position 1,497 of record DAIDJW010000057.1, on the reverse strand, counting down.
CACGACATTGCCATTGCGGCCAGCCGTCAGCGGAAAGGCCACCGTGGCATGATTGTTAGCCGAACTATAGCGGCCGCTAGCGTAGACGAACGGTTGCTTATTATCTAGATTAACCAGCTTCTTGACTTCATTCTTGTCACGTATTTTCAACAAAAAGTCGTATAATTTCGGCTGCTTATCTTTAATGAGCTGGGTCACGGCAATCAAGGCCTCAACGTCACTTAGAGCGTCGTGCGCCTTGTAATGATCAATACCGTTAGCCTTGGTGATTAATTCCAGCCGATTCACCGGTTTACCGTCTACTACTGGCCATTCAATACCCTCCGGCCTCAAAGCCCGCGTCATCCGCACCACGTCAAGTAAATCCCAGCGCGAACGGCCATCGCGCCAAGTCCAGGCATACGGGTCATAAAAGTTGCGCCAAAATAGATAGCGAATGAACTCGTCGTCAAAACTAACATTATTAAAGCCGACCGCAACCGTATCGGGTGTAAAAATCTCTTGATCTAAGATCTTAGCGAATTCGGCCTCAGTGTAGCCGTCAGCAACCGTTTGTTGCGGTGTTATGCCGGTGACCATCAATGCCTCTGGTGCCGGCAAGGTGTCGTCATTTAATTTAATAAGGATATTGTACGGTTCGCCAATCGGCTTCAAATCCATATCTGTCCGCCGTCCAGCAAACTGCATAATCCGGTCATCGCGCGCACCAAGGCCGCTGGTCTCGAGGTCGTAAAAGAAAAAAGTTTGGCTCATTGAACCTATTATACAGGAATTTTAAAGGGCCTCCTGATGGAGGCCCGAAGGGCGGGATCCGAAGACCCCTTAAACAAGTCAAACAAAACAGCCCAAACTGCACCCAGAGTAGTAGAGCGTTAAACCCCGAAGCGGAGGAGGCGGCCGTAATTTGGAGTCGCCTCCTCCGCTTCTATTATGGGCAGGCTTGGCGACGGATCGTGCCGCCGCCGCAATAAAGTTAACCTAGCCCAACGGCATCACTCCCTTCACCTGTTCGCAGAGCACTGACGGCAGGATATTCCGGTTCTTGGGTGCGCGGTAATGTGAACCAGAGGAATCCGTCCGCAGTGAGGTTTGTTCGTTTTTAGACTTGCTTGTTAAGGCTCATCGGGGAGCGGCTATTTGATAAAACAGCGCTCACCTTCTGAGGATAAAACTAATTATAGTATAAACTTAAAGTATAGTCAATACTAATCCTAAATAGCTACTGTTCGACCAGCGTAAATTCATACTCACCGACCCGAATCATCGACTCGCCGGCGGCGCCTTGACGAATCAAAGCGTGCGTTATGCCCATTTTTTTCATAATATCGCGTAGGCGGTTAACACCTTCATAGTTGTCAAACTGGGTACGACTGGCAAACTTTTCAATCTTGTGACCGCGGATGATATAGAACTTTGTGCCGTCTTCACGTTCGGCTTCATCAATCTTCCAGGCCTGACGTTTTTGGTCAGCCGACAGACTAATCACCTGTCGATCAA
>DAIDJW010000056.1 GCA_027451185.1 Candidatus Saccharimonadota bacterium | reverse complement strand
ACGCTGTTTTTGCCATTTGGCAAATAGGCATACACGATCGGCATGATGGCTCCTCTACGGTTTGTGTGGTGCGGACGGTTGTCTTGCTCTGTCTTAGAACTGAGCATACTATACAACAAGTTATCTGAATGTTCAATTTTATAGATTTTCTAAGTAGTCAACGGTAAATTCTTCAAAGAAAAATGGATCGTTGAAAAAGCTGCGGGCCACAATTTCTTCGACAGCTGGCGCTAGCCGTAAATCGTGTAATTTCGCCGGACCCGCCCAGATTAAATTATCCGATGGCTTTATTTCATCGGTGTTAAAGCGGCAAATATGCGCCAAAGTGGTTGATAAAAATTCCTCTTTTGCTCCGGTTTGCTGCACGCGAATATAACAGTCGCCGATATGCTTTGGCTCAACGCCGTAGGCCAACTTTTCCCATGCTTCACGCTTGGCGGCCGCCAGCACCGATTGGTCATCAATGTGCAACTTACCGTATGGCAACGTCCAGCTATTGATGTATGGCTGTTTGGTGCGTTTTTGGAGTAAAACTTCGCCTTCGGAATTCTGGACCAGTAGCATAGTAATGATTTTTGGCTGGCGGCGAATAGTTTGTTTTTCGCCACTCACCCGGTCAACATAGCTCAGGCCGTCTGGGCTAAGCATGTAGCCAGCGGCCGTTTTATTAATTAAGCCCGACTTTAAAAGTAAATTTAGATGATAGCTAAACAAGTTTGTTTCAGTTTTTGGCGGCCGTAAGTCACGAAAACGCGCCAATTCTTGGTACATCAAGATGTTGATAATATATTTCTGAATGTGATGGGTAATTATTGGCTGCTCAAGCATTTTTGACTCAAAATAAACTTTATATTCAACGTCATATTAACACGATAAAGTTAAATTGTCATCAGTTAATATGAACAGGAGCTACCAAGTGATTGATATCGAAAAAACTACCACTACAAAAAATGTTGAGCTTTTTAAACAGTCCCCGGAATGGCTCCAGCGCCAGGAATGCGAGGCTAAATTAATCGCCCTTGAACCGCAAGCCTTCGACCATTTGCGCGCACTCGCCGAGCCAATTGAGCAAGTCTATCTCAGCCAACCAAGTGACGAATTTAGCCTACGTTTACGACGAACAATAACTAACGATGGCGACATCTACTCGGCGACCTTAAAAGATCGCGGTAATATCGAGGCCGGACGCTTAAGCCGGCTTGAAATTGAGACCCCCATCAATCAGACGGCCTACGAATACTACGCCGCGCAGCCGGATTATCCACGCCTCAAAAAACTACGCGCTCAATTAGCTCCCGGCACAACGGTTGATTTTATCGAAGGCCTAGAAGCGCCGCTAGTCGAAGTCGAGTCAGGCGATTTTTCGGAACTAGATGGTATTCGGCTGGAGTATAAAACCGACGACCCAGATTTTCTAAATGAGAATATCGCCAGGCGGCTATCCGGTATCGAGACCGAGGCTTCGCCCGAGGATTTATCACAACTTGCCGCTAAAATCGCTGATGAATTTGCGGTATATTATCGAGCCGGTTTACCATTTGTCGCCATTGGCCTATCGGGCATGTCGGGCTCGGGCAAATCAACCGTCGCCCAGGCCGCTCAAGAACTCATGCGCGAACGTTACGGCAAAGAGTTCGAGCCGGTAATCATTTCGACCGACGATTACCACCGCGGCCACAAATGGCTCGAAGAAACCTATGGCGCTCCGTGGACGAATTGGGACGACCCACACGTCTACAATACCGCTGAAATGGCCGACGATTTAAAGCGTTTTGCGGCGGGCGAACCGCTGTTGCGTCGCCACTTCGATTTCATTAGTGAAGAGGTCGTAGTTGATGAAATTATTCAGCCAAAACCATTTGTTTTAATCGAAGGCCTGTTTGCCGATAGCCGTAATCTGCGCGATGTCCGCTGCGCTCATTTTGCTATGCCAGTCTCACCGGCCACCAGCATCGGCCGTGATCTGCGACGCTTAGTAATTGAAGGCCGCGCTAACGGTGTTTTTGGCAGTCCAGAACAAAGGTTACGCTATCAACTAGAAACCGCCCTGCCGACCTACGCCGAGACTCGCGAACATCCAAAAAACCGCTTATTCCGCGGCTGGATTGACGCTAGTCGTTTGGTTGAACGTTAATTACTTCCCGGTAGACCAAGGGCGCCATTACTAAGCGGGTCGCCACCAAAAGCATCAACACCTTCGGCGTTCTTGGCTTGTTGGCTATAAAGTTGTTGAAATTGATTGATTGACTGACTATTGACCGGACCGGTCGATGAGTAAACAGTAAATGTGTTCTCGTCATCGGTCACTTGCTTTGCAACCGATGAATAACCCGGCCGGCTCAAGTCAAGCTGAACAGCCCCCGACGCATAGTACATCCACATACTAATACCAACTAGAACTAGAGCCACAAATATAGTCGAAAAAATTAGCACGAAATAGCGATGGCGCGCCCAAACCGACAGCTCTAGTTCTGGCTGTTCGGTTTCACCATCAAGTGACTTTAGCTCATCGCCCATTAGTTAGTTCCGTTCGTTGATGACTGTAAGTATTGCACTAATTGACCATACGAATTAATTAGCTGGTTCATCTTTAGAATATCGTCATGGACCGTAAGGCGTTTGGTGCGAGCACTGACGATGGCGTCGTAGAATTTGCCCGGCTGGCCGGTGCAGTTAATGTTCAGCGCCGCGGACATCTGCTCGTCATAGGACTGATAGTCGGCGCGAAAACTATTCAACGCCTCTGCATAACGAGACGAGGTATCAGTAAAAGCCCGTGCATCAACACTGTTATTTTGTAGCCTAGTATTAAACGGCTCCATAAGCTTTGATGACATCAGTTCATAAAGCTGACCGCGGTTGACCCGCAGCAAAGCATCACTAGTACGTAATTGTCGCAAGGTGTTTTGGGTAGCCAGGCAGGTAGTTTTGACTTGATTTAGCTGATCGGACGTTAGGTCCGCCGAACTCTGGGCCCGCACGGGCGTCAAGGCCGCCGCTGTTAATAAAGCAGCGGCCGCCAAACCAAGACCAATAACCCTGATAAGACTTGTCATTTCTTATATAATAATAACATGAAGGGCGTCACTTGGGGCCTAGGAGGTAAAGGTAAAGATGAAGCTAACTAAATATGAGCACGCGTGTTTTACGGTCGAGAAAGATAACGAGGTTTTAGTGGTCGACCCTGGCGGCTATACCACCGACCTTATTGCACCAGAAAATGTTGTCGCGGTGGTTATTACCC
>DAIDJW010000055.1 GCA_027451185.1 Candidatus Saccharimonadota bacterium | reverse complement strand
TGGCGTTATTGGTGGCGCCGCGATTGGTTTTATGATTGACGTCTTAATTAAGCGTTTTGGTGCTAAAAAAGGGGCCAAGACTGGGCTATCAGACGAAGAGTAAGCACAGGTTGGTCTCAGAATTGTCAGATGTGATTGACCAAATAAAGCCCGGCTGGCATACTAGTATGAGCTATTATGAAATCCAATCAGTACACTAATATTGACGGTTTTGTCCGCCGACGAGCTAGTATTCCGCTGCAACCAGCCGGCCGTCCTTCGCCCCAGCGCCCACTGATTTCATCGGAAAGAGGCGCAACACTTGGTGAAAGTTTGTCTGATATCGACAATGACCTGCAGGCCTCTTTGAACGCCCTGTCTAGTGACGACGGTATCGGTAAGCGTCAAAAAGGACATAAATTTGGCTTTGGCCAATCTCGACGATACAAGCGCAATCAAAGACGACGTGATAATGGCATGAAGCCACCAAAACGACCGCAAAGGCGTGCTAAAAGGTTGCTGATCTGGCTGTTTGTGTCGATTATTGTCATTATTTTAGGGATCGGCGGTTTTCTGGCCGTCAAGGCCTGGCTAGTGTCGAACGGTGTCTTTAACGGTGGTAATATTATTAGCTTAATAGCCCCGGGCACGCCGCTTAAGACTGACGACCAGGGCCGAACCAATATCTTGGTATTTGGTACCTCTCAAGACGATGCGGCGCACCAGCACGCCGATGGCGGCGGCGGACTATGGTTGACCGACTCAATTATGCTGATTAGCCTGGACCAGAAAGCCGGAACGGTGCATATGGTTAGTATTCCACGCGACCTGTGGGTGTCGGTTGATAATTGCGAAGTCGGCAATAACGCTAAAATCAACGCCGTCTATGAGTGTGCGGCTAACCTAATCAATAGCACGGCGGCCGGTAGTGATTACAGGAACGCCGACAAGACTGGTGGTGAAGCACTAATGCACACCGTCGCCACTGTGACTGGCATTACACCGCAATATTACGTCCACGTGAACTACACGGTGCTGCGCAATACGGTTGATGCTGTTGGTGGTGTCGACGTCAATATCGTTGGCGACGGTGCCAGCGGTATCTATGACACCAACTTTGATTGGGACTGTCCAAACGGTCCTCGTACTTGTAAGAACGTTTACTATCCAAAAGACGGCACCTACCACCTAGACGGTAAACAGGCCTTGTATTTGGCTCGAGCAAGGGGTGATGCCGGTACTTATTCGTACCTGGACTTTGGTCTGGCCCGCGGTGATTTTGATCGTCAGATGAATCAACAGAAGATTCTAACGGCAATCGAGAAAAAAGCCACCACGGCGAGCGTCTTAGCTAACCCATTAGCGCTCAACAATCTGCTCGACGCCTTCGGCAACAATATCAGCATGAGCCTGTCGGGTGGTGAGATTAAAACTTTACTGGACTTTGCCCACAAGTTACAGCCGTCTAACATTAAGTCGGTTAGCTTGGTTGACGATGGTCACTCGGTGTTAACGACCGGTATGATTGACGGCCAGAGCGTGGTTATTCCGATTGCCGGCGTCCAGAACTATAGCGACATGATTACTTATCTGGCCAAACAGATGTCGTCTAACCCGGTTGTCACCGAAAACGCCACGGTATCGATTTATAATGCCTCGGGCGCTGCCGGTGCTGCCGGAAATCTTCAAACGACGCTTGAAAAACAGGGCTATACAGTTGCCGAGATTGGCGACGCTCCAAGTAGCGCCGCCGGATCAGGTCAATACACGCTTTACGACCAATCTAATGGCAACAAGCCAAAGACCTTGGCCGCCCTACAGCAGCGGCTAGCCACAACCGCCACGACCAGCCCTCTGCCAAACGGTGTTGTTTCTAGTAGCGACTTCGTAGTCGTTATCAACAGCGTATCGACAAGCAATTAGTCAAGTCTAGTGATGAATAAGTAGCGAATAGAATAGCATCAAGACCGAGCCGGCCATGACAATAAGCGCCAGCCAGATGCCAAGCTTGGACCAGCGGCCGTTGCGGTAATCGCCCATAATGTCGCGGTTATTGCCGACCTTAATCAACATAAAGAGCAGCGGAATTGAGGCGATACCGTTAAAGACAGCCGTAAAGATTAAGGCGGCAATCGGGTTAATGTTTAAGAAATTGATAATTAGACCCACCGCGGTGGCGCTGATAATGACGACATAAAAACCAATGGCGCGCTTAAACTTACGGTATAAACCCTCTTTCCAGCCAATCGCCTCGGTAATGGCGTACGATGACGAGCCGGCTAGTACCGGTACAGCCAATAAGCCAAGCCCGATAATACCTACCGAAAAAATAAGTTTTGCGATTAAACCGGCATTCGGAAAACCGTTAACGAGCGGTTCCAGTGCCCGCGCCGCGTCGGCAGCGGTGTTGATCTGAGTAATTCCGCTATGGTTTAGGGTGGCGGCGCAAGCAATGACAATAAACCAAGCCGTGACATTGGCTAGGCCCATGCCAACAAAGTTATCAATTCGCAGTTTATGCAAATAACGTCGGGTGGCCTCAGGAATCGAGCCAAGCTTTTTCATGTGTTTAGAAATTTCTTCTTCAACCTGCTCTGACGTGTCCCAAAAGAAAAGATACGGCGATATGGTGGTTCCCAAAATGCCCACAAACAGATATATCGTATTAAAATCCATCGACGGGATGGTTGTAAAGGTGTGGGCGAAGACCTGGCCCCAGTTCTGGTGGGTCAAAAAGGCCGTCAACGGGTAGGCCAGCAGAGTGATGGCTAACCATTTTAAAATTTTGGCGTAAGTTTTATAACTGACAAAAATAACCAACAAGATGATTACAACGGCATAAAAAATTGATAACGCCACGAAAGGCAGGTTAAAAAACAGTTGCGTTGTGGCGGCCATAGCACCCAAATCGGCACCGATGTTAATAGTATTGGCGACTACGACCAGCACGACTGACATGTAAAGCAGCTTGCGGCTGTAATTTTCTTTGATGACGGCCGCCAGGCCTTTGCCGGTGATGGCACCAATGCGGGCGCAACTTTCTTGGACGGCCATTAAAAGGGGCGTCATGATGGGGAAGGCCCATAACAAACCTAGACCGTGGCCGGCGCCAGCTTGCGAATAGGTTGCAATGCCCGAGGGATCGTCGTCGGCCGCGCCGGTAATAATACCAGGCCCTAAGATGCGAATGAAGCGACTATAGCGGCGGCGATTGAGGATACTTTTGGTTATGGTTATTTATAGATAATACAGGACAACTCATGGGCCCGCAATAATACTAATAGACGCGCTATTCGCTTGTGATATACTGAAATTATTAGAAATA
>DAIDJW010000054.1 GCA_027451185.1 Candidatus Saccharimonadota bacterium | reverse complement strand
CTCGTCGGGCCTTCCGTTTGATGGTTCCGGGCACACTCGAACAATAGGTTTACGATTTTCTGCCTTGATTACTCGCCCGCTTTGGGCGAGTTTTTATTTGCCAAAACCGGCAATCAGGTTGATGGTAGTGGCGATAATAACCGTATTGAACAGGTACGATAGCAAAGCGTGTTTCAGGACGGCTTTGCGCACCAATGTTCCGCGCAAAAAAGTGTCGGTCACTTGAAACGTCATGCCGATGGTCAGGGCAAAATAAGCAAACTCAACATACGACGGTTGGTGCTCGTTGTCAAAGTCGATGCGAGCGCTGTTATCGTGTGAGTAAAACAGTCGGGCGTAACGTAGGGTGTAAATCGTGTGAATGAGCAGCCAGGCTAAGACAACACTTAAGATACTGACAGTGCCCAGAAAGATAGCCCGTGGTTCAAGGCTGGTGACGTGTGACTCAAAGATGGCCATACCGACGCCGACCAGACTGGCGATGCTGGCGCTGATCAAGATAACATCGGCGGCGACAGTGGACGGATCTTCGCGCAGAGCAAATTTAGCGGTTTGGTGATGGTCCATCGGCCAGCAAATTAGCCATACCCAGGCGACAAAAATAATAACGGCGGCATCCCAGCCAACCAGGTAAGAAACAACCCCAAGATTGTAGTAGAGCGCGATTATGGTCGCAACCGCACCAATCAATAATGAAATAACCAGGCGATGAACAGTAGAGTTTTTAATACGTAAACGAATGTTTGACATAGCTACATGATAGCACTTTCGGGCGTTAGCCTGTAAAATAAAAGTAAGGAGTTATCTTGGAACGACGGAAAAGTGAATTATTTAAAATCTCGCAGCCGATTGACATTGTCTTTGTGGCCTCTTTGATCGTAAAGGGTATCGACGGTCTGGTTGAGCTGGTGGGTGGATTGGCGCTGCTGATTTTTAATCAACCGCAAATTATGCATGGCGTAATTAGACTTACCAGCCACGAATTACTCCAAGATCCGCATGATTTTGTGGCTAATCTGTTGATTAAAACAGCAGCTAGCTTTACCGATGGCGTGCGTATTTTTGCGGCTATTTACCTGTTGACGCATGCTGTCGTGAAACTGGTATCCGTGGTAGGTATTATCACCAACCGTCTGTGGGCGTATCCGTTTGCTTTGGTGACGATTGGTTTAATGACGTTGTATCAAATTTACCAAGTAGTTTTCGTGCACGCTTCGGCCTTTATGGTGCTGCTAACGATTTTCGACATCTTTATTTTGTGGCTGATTTGGTACGAATATCGGCACCGGCGACGCAAACTCGCCAGGCATAGCTTGCCTGTTGGAGATGATCAAAACCAGTCTTAAGCGGGACGCGTAAATAATTTCTTTGGTAGCACTGACTGGGATCGAACCAGTGACCTTAGGCTTATGAGTCCTACGCTCTAACCAACTGAGCTACAGTGCCACAATTACTCGAGCAATTATAGCAGGGGTTGTTCGAAAAGACTAGAGTAGCGCAGCGCGCAACGGGCCAAAACTGACTCTAAATTTGGATCATGCCAGCTATCGATACGAAAACCTGTCGCGACGTTTAAGTTATACGGTCGACTGAACATGGCTTGCTGCCAGGTAGCTCGGTCGGCGCCCGGGGTTTCCGGACGGTCGTCTATCAGAGCAGCGCCGTCAAAGTCGGCTTTACTGCCGGCTATGATTGCTTCGTCGGTGACTTTTGGCCCCATGATGCCGTCTAGCCACTCAAGTTTTTCGGTCGCACACCATGGATTGCTGCTGAGTGGTTTCGACAAAACTATAGGGTGAAAACCGGCAGCAATCATGCGTTGCCAGCCTTCTTGCAATCCATCGGCTGGTTCTAGGCCCAAGAAAAACCCCTGCATATTGGCAATCGCTTGCGCCATGCGAACAGCTTCGGGTGTTTTTAGGCGTTTATGTAAGTAAAAGTCGGACGATTCGTCACTTAAGTCAATCGTAGGGTCTGCTTCGAGCAATCTGCCTTCAAGGCCTCTGTCAAATTCAGCCATGACACCGTCCATGTCGACGTATACGATTGGTAGCTCAGCCATGCTTACCCCTTTGCCCACCGCCTATTTTTTATCATTGTAGCAGATATGTAGTGTTATAATAAAACTATTACCAGATGATGCACACCGACTGCGGTCAGGCGCCCCTCATCAGAGGTCATTCATTATCGTCTTCGGACTTCAACTAGAAACGGGTTGCAAGGACGGGCGAACAATTTAAAAAGCGTTTCTCGATTAATTTAACGAGGACTTTTTGAATGAATGACGAAACTTTTTTGAATGAACCGATCGAAGTTGTAGCGATTTTTAAACATGGCTATCAGCCGTGCCTGCCGGTACGGTTTCGGCGAGCAAATGGCAGGGAAGTTGAAGTTAGTGAGCTAGGCTTACGCCATCCGCGCGCCGATGGCCTGAAGACGATGCATATTTTTGATGTGACCGATGGCGGGACCGACTTTCGGCTGGAGTTTGATAGTGAACGACTCACCTGGCGCTTAACGCTGGAGGCCGACCATGCAGCCTGATTTTAACCCCGAGCGACCCCTGTTAATGCACATCGACTTAAATAGTTGTTTTGCGACCGTCGAACAACAAGCCCGGCCAATGTTACGCGGCCGACCAGTAGTAATCGTTAACCGGCGGACCGAGAATACGTCAATCATTACGGCTAGTTACGAAGCTAAGGCTTATGGCGTTAAAGTTGGCATGAAACTGCGCGACGCTATGATTTTGGTGCCGGACTTAATTGCGCTCGAGAGCGATCCGGCGAAATACCGCTACGTCTACCATCAGTTGCTGCGGATTATGCGCGATTATTCGGCGCACGTGACTATGAAAAGCATCGATGAAGGTGTGATTGATTTTCACGACACCACGCCCAATATCCGCAATCGGCCGCTTGAGGATATTGGCTATGAAATTAAACAGCGGCTGCGCGATGAAATTGGCGTGGCCATGCGCTGTAATGTTGGTATTAGCACCAATCGGTTTTTGGCCAAACAGGCGGCGGGTTTGCATAAACCGGATGGGCTAGACATTATAACGGGCGAGAACCTGCGGACGACGTTGGGTGAGCTTAAACTGATGGACCTAACTGGTATAGCAGCGCAGAATGCTAAACGCCTGAACGCGGTCGGGATTATGACTTCCCTACAGTTTTTAGATGCCGACGAGGTAACTTTGAAACACATTGTCTTTAAAAGCGTTGTCGGCGAATGGTGGTACAAGCGGCTGCGCGGGCTTGAGGTTGATGATCGTGATTTTGACATCAAACGTGTTGGTCGACAATACGTTTTAGAAGGGTTCGATTTAAGCTACGAGCAGATAGTGCAGCGGCTGCATCACTTATGCGAATCGGTT
>DAIDJW010000053.1 GCA_027451185.1 Candidatus Saccharimonadota bacterium | reverse complement strand
TTTTGTTTGCGGGCCATGATATCCTCCACTTTTCTCTAGGCTCTTTGACAAGTTGTCTTTCATATTATAAATCGCATTTGTCGTATAATCAATTCTAAAGGGTAGTAAAACGTAAAAAAAACAATGCTTGATAAGTTGCTATCAATTGTCGCTCCACACCTCTGTTATGGATGCGGTAAAACGGGTACTCTATTATGCCAAAGTTGTAAATACGACATCATTAATGATAAAAATAGTGCCTGTCTTTTGTGCTTAAGACCGTCTTTGGCTGGAAGTATTTGCTCGAAATGTGACGTAACCTACGAGCGCGGTTGGTTTGTCGGTTATCGTGAGGGTCAGCTGAAGGATTTGATTGATGCCTATAAGTTTCAGCGCGTTAGATCTGGGTATCGAGTATTGGCTGAATTGTTGCACGATAACCTGCCAGATATGCCACCTGGGACTGTTATTGTCCCAGTTCCGACAGCCACGGCGCATATTCGTGAGCGTGGCTACGACCACCTGGCTTTGGTGGCTAAGGAATTTGGCAAACTACGCCACCTACCCGTTAGGCCGATTGTAAAGCGCCTGACAAAGGCGACACAGCACAATTTGGGGGCCGCAGAACGTCAGCAGGCCGCCAGTCAGGCTTTTATGGTTGAGGCTAAACTTGACCCGGCGGCTACTTACCTGGTGCTTGACGACGTTATGACTACCGGTGCGACCGTGAATTATGTCGCTAAAGCCTTGCGGGCGGCGGGCGCCGAACATGTTTATGTGGCGGTTATTGCGCGCCAGACCCTGTTCTAATCTTTAAATAAGCTTAAAAATGTATTAATATCATTGATATGCCTTACAGAAGAACGCTTCATCCACCCACACTATCTGAAGAGTTAGCTGAGTTCTTTGGAATAATGATTGGTGACGGCTCTATTACTCGCTATCAGGTAGTGATTGCGCTAGATTCATTAACAGACATTGAGTTTCGCACATACATCACTCAGTTGATAATGGGCTTATTTTCTTTGCCTGTAGCCTTACAGTTTCGCAAAGAAAGCCGCTGTGCTGTTATTACGATTAATTCAGTAGAACTTGTCGGCTTTCTGGTAAAAAAATGGTTTACCTATGGGCAATAAGATAAAAGCCGGTCTTGATATTCCGGCGTGGATTTTTAATGAACCAGCATTTATCAAGGCCTGTATAAGGGGCATTTTTGACACAGACGGCTGTATATTTTAGAAACACATACGGTTCAGCAAGGGGCGTACCGATATCCTAGGGTGATGATAGTAAGCGTCTCGCCAAACCTAAGGCAAGCCCTTAATCTTGCGCTTAATGAACTTGGTATAAATTCAAAGACTCGATCAGAGCGAAGCGTTTCAATTGAACGATTTACAGATATAGAGAAATACTTTAGAATAATTGGCAGTAGTAATCAGAAACATCTTAGAAGATTTACTGCATTTGGAGGAGTCGGATAGTGGTTTATTCCAGCGGTCTTGAAAACCGCCAAGTCGAGAGGCTTCGTGAGTTCGAATCTCACCTCCTCCGCCAAAATAGATTTTAAATAAATCGTTTAAGTGACCAGACTTAAGCGCTAATGACAACAATGACTCCATCTTAGCAAACAAAAACACCATGCTTTCACATAGTGCTTATGCTTGGCGGAGGAGGGGAGATTCGAACTCCCGCACCAGATCTCTCCAGTCTAATGATTTAGCAAACCATCCCCTTCAGCCACTTGGGTACTCCTCCGTATATGTGGCTGCGACTGACTGATTGTAGCATAAAACAGATTGGCCGACTAGATTCAAAGACTCAAATTTGCTACAATAAGAATATAAGTATGTAATAAGCGCGAGGCATTTATGAACCATAAAGCTCTAGCCTACATCTCGGTAATCGTAGTGGCCGCCTTGGCGGTTAGCGTGCTTTTGGTTCCACCCGTACACGCTCTAGCGATTGCTGATGGCGCCAACGCGGCTCGGGGGGATGGACAGCCGGCGCTTTTGTTTGGGGCTGGCGGTCTGGTTTCAACCCTGGTTAACTTTTTACTATTCGCCATCGGTGCTTTAAGCGTCATTATGATTATGTTTGGCGGTTTGCGTTACGTTATTTCAGGCGGTAATTCATCAGCCGTAACGGCGGCCAAAAATACCATTCTTTACGCGATTATCGGCTTGGTTGTGTCGTTCTTCGCCTATGCGATCGTGCAGTTTATTATGGCTGCCTTAACCGGTTCGTCCATCGGTCCAACCAACGTTTAAAAAGTGCAGCTTATGCTATACTGGGGCATATGGAACCCGCGCAAGATCAACCGATAACTTGGAATGCACAAGAGTATTTTCATATTGAAAAAAATTTCTGGTGGTTTTTGACATTTGTAGTAGTTGTTTTGGCTTTACTGGCGCTCGATATTTTCTTTATGAAATCCTATACCTTTTCGGCGCTAGTTATAGTGATGGCTGTGGCGGTCATGATCTACATTCGCCGTCCGCCAAAAACTATCACCTACTCCCTATCGAACGGACAGGGTTTGTATGTCGGCGAAAACTTATATCACTTTGATGAATTTAAAGCATTCGGGGTTATTCAAGACGGTGAGCACCACTCAATTATGTTGATTCCAACCAAGCGTTTCTCGCCTGGCGTCTCGGTTTATTTTCCAGAGGAAGCCGGTGAAAAAATTGTCGATATTTTAGGTAATCACCTGCCGATGGAAAACCTAAAACTCGACGCGATTGACCTCTTGATTCGAAAACTTCGACTTTAACAGACTATTGGTCTCGCCTTTCTGGGGTCGGTATGGTACAATAATCAGGTTCGCCGCGTGGAAACACAGGACGAAAGCACCTTCTAGTTACAGGGCGTGCTGCGCGTGTTTACATGCGCGGTACGTCATTTGCACCCGTAGCTCAGCTGGATAGAGCGTTGGCTTGCGGAGCCAAAGGTCGTGCGTTCGAATCGCGCCGGGTGTACCAAATTTATATATCGGTGACCACTTGGAGAGGTGCAGGAGTGGTTGAACTGGCCGCTCTCGAAAAGCGGTATGCCGCAAGGTATCGAGGGTTCGAATCCCTCCCTCTCCGCCAGATTAATCGACCCCTTGCAGGGTCGTTTTGTTTTGACGAAACTTTATCAATGTTCTATAATAGCGAAGTTGACAACCGCAGCTATGTTGCGGTTGTTCGTTCCTGGAGAGGAGAAGCGATGTCGTGGATGATGTTGTTGTACGTCTTGCTGGGTCCGGTGTGCTTTGCGCCACTGGTCTGGGCTGGCAACTACGCGGCAAGCCACACCTACAGCTGGAAGGTTTTCTTGCTGGACGTGGGCATGTCATCGCTCGGACTGATGGCTGTAATCTTCAGCATCACCAAGGTGCTGGTGGCGAGCGTGCATGTCGACTTGGCGGCTAGGCCTCAGTCTGTGGTTG
>DAIDJW010000052.1 GCA_027451185.1 Candidatus Saccharimonadota bacterium | reverse complement strand
CAATTGCAACACTCAGCCAAAAAGGCATCTCAAGCCCTTCTTCACGTTGTTCTGGGTTTTTGAAGCTTGCTCTCATAAGGGTTAGGCGAATGCCAACTCAACCTCAGAGTGATGCTAATTATAACACTTTTAACGTATAATATCAAGCAACGAGCCCCGAGCCCATTGCTATTTCGGCCTCATTTTGCTATAGTAAGGACAACTTCAATCGAGGGAACGCTGTAATCAAACCGTTAAATCCCTCAACCTTGAACTAGATTTTCAACAAATTTTTACTAAAAAAGGAGAAATAACAATATATGGGTCAACGACGACTCTCTACGCCGCAATCTGACGATATGGCTAAACAACCACGTCCACAACAACAACGGCCAAAATCAAACAATACGGTACTTGCCAACACTCAAACCCGCCGCGGTGAGGTTTTTCGGGCTCAGCGCCGCACCAGCGAGGGTGTCAACGCCCGCGCCAGCCAGCACATTATTAATGTACCGGTTAACAAATCAATTTATAACGGTTACGACGGCCGCCAGTTTAGCCTAGCTGAACAGAAAAAGCAGCCAGTTTACCATGGTCCAAAACTGCGGATTATTCCAATCGGCGGTGTGGGCGAGATGGGTATCGGCAAGAATATGACCGCCATCGAGTACGATAACGACATTCTTATCATTGACATGGGCTTTTTGTTCCCAGGCGCTGATTACCCAGGCATTAACTACATTGTGCCTGACATTACCTACCTCGAAGAGAACAAGCACAAGATTCGCGGCCACGTCTTTACGCACGGCCACCTTGACCACATTGGTGCTTTCCGCCACCTAATCGACAAGATTCCAGCCCCAGTTTACGGTTCTAAATTCACCGTCGCCATGCTGCAGCGCACCATGGAAGAAGCGACTAGTGGCTTTGAGCCTGACTACCACATTATGGATCCTGAAGCGCACGAACGCGTTCAGATTGGCGATAGTTTTTCAGTTGAATTAGTTCGTGTTAATCACTCCATTCCCGACGCCGCGGCGGCGGTTGTTCGTACGCCAATGGGCGTCATTATTAGCAGTGGTGACTGGCGTTTCGAGGAGCATCCAGTTGATGGTCGCAAGTTCGACATCGACCGTATGAGTGAAATCGCTTCTAAAGAAGGCGTCTTAGCCTTTTTGAACGAGTCAACCAACTGTGAATCAGAGGGTACGCATACCCACAGCGAGTTTGACGTTCAGCATAGTTTCGGCCAGGTGATGGATAAATATCCAAACGGCCGCATCATTATTAGCTGTTTCTCGAGTCAAATTCATCGTATGCAGTTAATTCTAGACGAAGCCAAGCTGCACGACCGCAAGGTGGCGTTTGCCGGCTTTAGTATGATTCAGAACCTTGAAGTGGCCCTGCGCACTGGCATTATTAAGGTGCCGCGTGATGTTGTCGTCAAGATGGAAGACATCATTAAGCTGCCTGATGGCAAAGTGACGGTTGTTTGTACCGGCTCACAAGGTGAGTTTACGGCTGTATTAAACCGTATGGCCAGTGGTGCCCACAAATACATCAAGATTAAGAACTCCGACGTGATTGTCTTTGCCTCGAATCCAATTCCTGGTAACGAAAAATATGTCGTTCGCACCGTTGACGGCCTAATGCGCGAAGGTAGTGATGTCATTCAAAACGGCAAAACCCACCTGACCGGTGTTGGCCCGCTGCACCTTTCGGGTCACGGTTACTACGATGACCACGTCAAATTGATTCACGCCCTAAATCCTAAATATTACATTCCAAACCACGGCGAGTTCCATATGTTGGTTCACAACGCCGAACTGGCCGAAAAAGAGGGCGGTATTCCGCGTAAGAATATTTTCGTTTGTGACCCAGGCGACATCGTCGAAATTACCCCGGAAGGCGGTCGCAAGGCCGGTCGTGTTCAAGCTGGCGGTATCATGTATGACGACACTGGCGCGATTGTTTCTGAAGTTGTCTTAAAAGACCGCGTCCACATGGCCACCGAAGGTATGTTTGTGGTGGTGCTGACTGTTGCTCGAGGTAGTGGACGCCTACTAACCAGTCCAGATATCATTTCACGTGGTTTTATTTACCTGCGCGACAGCGAAGAGCTGATGGGCCTGATTCGCCAGTACTTAAAGCAGAAAGTTGCTCGCACCTTTAATGGCCGCAAAGTCGATATCGATGTCGTCAAAAAAGAAATCAAAGATGAGTTGACGCACATTTTGTACGACCAAACCCGCCGCACGCCAATTGTTATTCCGGTTATCAATGAAGTCGGCACGGGTGGCAAACCGCAAAACGACCAGCCGGCAGGGGATGGTGTGCAGTCACAGTCAAACCGACCGCACTTTGAGCGGACACCTCAGCCAAACTCGCAGCCAAAGAACTTCCCACCAAAGCAAGTACCAGATACCGAAGTAGCCGAACCGCACTTGAATAACTTCAATCGCGAATACTAATCGGCTAAATCGCGCTTGTACTTGCAAAATGTAGTAAATTTTGCTATAATATATCTATTAGAAACGCCTATAATATAAAAAGAGTCATGGCAAAACGAAAAAAATCAGCGCGCCGTAAAAAGGCACCAGTCAAGCAGGTTCCGCAACACAGTTTACCAACTGGTTTTTGGGCTCAGGTTTGGGCGCTGCTTTTGATTGCTTTTTCACTAATCTTGATTGTCTCGTGGTTTGGCGCCGGTGGGCCAGTTCTAAATTGGCTCAACGACGCCACGCTAAAGGTGATTGGCTACGCTATTTACGTCGTGCCGATCCTATTCGTCTATGTATCGGTTGAAGTTTTTCGGGCCGAAGACAACCGTTTGCCGTTTGTTATGAAGTTCGCCACTGGCTTATCGCTGTTATGGTTCGCTGGTTTATTCGGGCTTCTAAAAAACGCCGATGGCAAATCGACCGGCGGCTATGTCGGCGACTTTATCAACAGCGGCATGCTGCAATTAGTTAATAGTGGCGTGGCGGCCTTCGTTTACGTTTTATTGGTGCTGATTACGATCTTATTTATCATTCGCGTTTCGCCAATCACGATTATTAGAAAATTGTGGCAAATGTCGCGCCGCGACACTGAAGAACAAGAGGCCAATATAAAGGTTATGCGTAGTGCGGCGGCCATTGATGCGGGCGGCAAGGCGATTGCCGACTTTAAGCTCAACGCTGGCGTGCCAACGCTTGACGCCAAGGACTCCAAGAACCAAGGCTCGCACTTGTCGAGTTTGCGCAACAGCATTGGGCGGGATAAGGCCGCCGAAGAGCAGACCGCTTTAGTGACGGTTAGCGATCCGAACTGGCAAGCGCCAAGCGTTGATTTACTCGAGAAAAAGCAATCGCCAGCCGATGCGGGTGACGTCCAGCAGAATGCCCAGATCATCAAAGACACCTTGGGTGAATTTAACATTGACGTCGACATGGAAGGCGCTAACATTGGCCCGAAAGTCACGCAGTATACTTTGCGTCC
>DAIDJW010000051.1 GCA_027451185.1 Candidatus Saccharimonadota bacterium | reverse complement strand
AGAAACAGCTTGAAAGCAACCTAACATAAGTTAGAATAGGGGGTATAAGGTGCGTTTGATTGCCCCTATAGAACAATCAATCGTTCCTGATATTAGCATTTAGTTGACGTTATGTCAATACTTATCAACACAATTAATATGAAAATCAATACAACAACACCAGAGAAGCAAGCTTTTACTAAGGTATTAATAAACCTTGCCGAAAAACCAAAAGCATTATATTACATAGGCAAACTACCCGAAAGCTGGTCAGCAGCGGTGGCAATCGTCGGCACGCGGCGGCCTACAAACTACGGCAAAGAGGTGACTTACAAATTAGCGAACGATTTGGCTCAAAAAGGGGTCGTCATAATCAGCGGCTTGGCCCTGGGAATTGATGGCATCGCCCACCAGGCAGCGCTTGATGCTGGCGGCACAACCTTAGCCGTACTCGCCAGTGGCGTCGACAATGTCACGCCGCGCTCGCACATTGGCCTCGCCAAAAAGATTATTGAAGCCGGCGGCGCAATCATAAGTGAATACGAACCGAGCAGCGAGGCTCGTGATTTCCAATTCCTGGCCCGTAACCGGATTGTCAGCGGCCTAGCCGACGCGGTTATCGTCACCGAAGCCGCTTCGCGTAGTGGCACATTGGCGACCGTCAGCCATGCCCTAAGTCAGGGCAAAGAGGTCTTTGTGGTGCCCGGCAACATTACCAGCCCAATGAGCGCTGGCTGTAATGCCTTGATAAAACAGGGTGCTCAAGTCTTAACAGCCGCTAGCGATGTTTTAGAAGTGATTGCGCCCGGACTTCTGCGGCCACAGACCATCTTGCCATTAGGCGATAACCCGCTCGAGACAAAGATTATTCAATTATTACAATCTGGCGTCCGCGACGGCGATACATTACTGACCGAAACGCACGCCGACGCCAGTGATTTTGCCCAAGCTCTGACGATGCTTGAAATCAACGGTCTTATCCGGTCGCTCGGCGGTAACACGTGGACTTTACGCTAAAAAATATATTATAATACTTACTATCCTACGACCGTTCGGAGGTGAACATTGCCCAGAAAGACACATCCGTTCAGAGGTGGATCCAAACGGCGCTACCAAGAGCCACCAGCTCCGGGGATTTACTGCCGGCAAGCTCGCAAGCGTAAGAGTCTGTACGCTAACGAGAAGGCTGCCAATCGAGCGCTCAAGTACATCCACTCGTTTTACGCCGATACGCCGAAGGATAGCTTCGACCGGCTCCATATACCACGACGAGCGTACTTCTGCGACAGCTGTCGTCACTGGCATCTGACATCTCAGGCTTCGGCCTATCGGTTCGGGGAATCAACGCCGGTGGCGGCGTAGGTCTTGCGATTTCAGCGAGACCCACGCCCCACCGGTGCACAACCAAGCCGCTTGACGCGGGCTTTTTTATTGTGTAAAGTACGCCCTTGTGTTTAGCTAATGAATACATAAGCGCAATATATGAGTAAGAATTTAGTTATCGTTGAGTCACCGGCCAAGGCCAAAACAATCGAGAAGTACCTCGGTAAGGACTTTACGGTGCTCTCGAGCGTCGGCCACATTCGCTCAATTCCCAAAAAGGCCGTTCGCGGGCATCAGCCGATTGATATAAAAAATAATTTTACAACAATTTACGAAATCGACCCTGACAAAAAGAAGGTCATTAGTGATCTTAAGAAGGCGGTTAAGACCGCTGAAAATGTCTGGCTAGCAACCGACGAAGACCGCGAAGGCGAGGCCATTGCCTGGCATCTGTGTGAGGTCTTAGGTTTGGACGAAAAAACCACCAAGCGAATTGTCTTCCATGAAATTACCAAGACCGCCATCGAAGAGGCCATCAAGCACCCGCGCACAATCGATATGCAATTGGTTGAAGCTCAACAAGCCCGTCAGATCTTGGACCGGCTGGTTGGTTTTGAACTAAGTCCGGTAATTTGGCAAAAAGTACCCGGCGGTAAAAGCGCCGGTCGCGTGCAGTCGCCAGCCGTACGCTTGCTGGTTGAGCGCGAGCGAGAGATTAACGCCTTTGAAAGTTCGGCTCAATTTAAGGTGACAGCTGAATTTAGCCACGACGGCACTACTATTAAAGCTGATTTAAACCATAAATTTGACAGCGAGCAAGCGGCGCACGGCTTTTTGGCTAGTCTGCAGGGCACCGCTTTTACAGTCGCCAACGTCACCAAAACCCCGGGCAGCCGCAACCCTGGCGCGCCATTTACCACTAGTACACTGCAGCAAGAAGCTAACTCGCGCCTTGGTTTTGGTTCACGCGCTACCATGTCGAGCGCTCAAAAACTTTATCAGGCCGGACTTATCACATACATGCGAACCGACTCGGTCACCCTTAGCCAGCAAGCGCTTGCTGCCAGCGCCGAATATATTAAGTCGGCCTTTGGCGAAAAGTACTCACAGGTTCGTAACTTTAAGACCAAGTCAGCCAGCGCCCAAGAGGCCCACGAAGCCATTCGCCCAACCAATATGGCCCTTGAGAATATCAAAGGTGACCAATACGACCAAAAACTTTATACCTTGATTCGTAATCGTACTTTAGCTAGCCAAATGGCGCCAGCAAAACTTGAAAAGACAACAATTACTATCGATATCGTAGCCTCGAACACAAGCTCAGAAACGGCTTCGCGCCGGGTCTCGAACGGGGCCCCGGCGCCCGTCGAAACTCGGGCTGCAGATGTTTCTTCACTCGTGTTTGAAGCTACTGGCGAAGTTGTCTTGTTTGACGGATTTTTGAAAGTGTACGGTAACCGTAAAGAGGACAACGTTTTGCCAGCTTTATCTGTTAAAGACGTATTGAACCTGCAATCGGCCGAAGCACGCCAGGTCTTTGGTCGACCACCAGCCCGCTACACCGAGGGTAGCCTGGTCAAAAAGATGGAAGAGCTAGGTATCGGCCGTCCGTCGACCTACGCCACGATTATCAATACCATTTTGGCTCGGGGCTACGCCGAAAAAGGCGAGAGCGAAGGCACCGAACGAGACGTGATTGTCCTGGGCCTCTCTAAAGAGACGCCTGACGGAGTTTTTCGCTCAGTTGTCCAAGAGAAAACCGGTTCAACCAAGGGAAAACTTATTCCAACCGCCATCGGCCAGATGATTAGCGACTTTCTAACGCAGCACTTTGAGCAGGTGATTGACTACGGTTTCACCGCCGAGGTCGAGGCTGACTTTGACAAAATCGCCACCGGATCACTAGCGCGCAATATTATGCTGGAGCGTTTTTACACACCATTTCACGAGCTGGTTGAAAAATCGAGCGACATTGAACGCTCAAGCGTCGCTCAAGCACGCGAGATTGGTATCGACCCCAAGTCAAAACAGCCGGTCTTTGCCCGTTTGGGCCGCTTTGGCGCCATGGTCCAGCTCGGCACAGCCGACGACGACAATAAACCGCGCTTCGCGCCCCTGCCCAAGGGTCGAACGCTAGAAACCGTTACGCTTGAAGAAGCTTTGCACGCCTTTGAGTTGCCGCGTGTTGTCGGCACAACTACAGACGGCCAAGAAATTAAAGCCAATATCGGCCGCTTCGGCCCATATATTCAAGTTGATAAGCTATTCGTGAGTATTAAGCCGCTCGACCCGCACGATATTACCGAAGCCGAAGCTCGCCAGTTTTACGCCGATAAGCTGAAGGCTGAAGCTGAAAAAAACATCGCCGATTTAGGCGGTGGTGTCAAGATATTAAACGGCCGCTTTGGGCCGTACGTGACCGACGGCACTAAAAACGCCAAAATCCCTAAGGACGTCGACCCAAAGTCAATCACCGCCGAGCAAGCCGCCACAATGCTGGCCGAGGCACCCGCTAGGAGTAAGGGCCGCCGCT
>DAIDJW010000050.1 GCA_027451185.1 Candidatus Saccharimonadota bacterium | reverse complement strand
AAATTCCAGTTTTGGCGGGCGTGCTCGACGATTTTTTCAACGTCTTTTTTGCCGCTGGTAACAGCCGAGATTTCAACAAATTCGGCGTTAACTTCGCTGGCGATAATCCGGGCTAGAGTCGTTTTACCGCTGCCTGGCGGACCCCATAAAATTAAGCTGACTGGTTCTTTGTTTTTAACAATTTGGCGCAAAATTTCACCATCACCCAAAAGATGAGTTTGCCCAATCACCTCATCTAGCGTCTTTGGCCGCATCCGTTCGGCCAAGGGAACTCGTTGCATGTAGCTTATTATACGCCGCCACTGCCAGATGGTATAATCAGGGGTAGCATGAAAACAGTTTTACTACTATTTGGTGGCGAATCGTCCGAGCACGAAGTCTCGATTGCGTCGGCCAAAAATGTTTATGAGGCAATCGATCAAAAAGAATATGACGTCAGCCTAGGTTATATTGATAAAACCGGTCGCTGGTGGCTAGTCGATGATTTTGCCGACCTAACCGGTAGTCAAAACGAACTCTGGCCGGTTCTTGGCGGTGGCTGGTTTAAATTAGGTGATGGCTCCGACCTGAAAATTGACGTTATTTTGCCAATCTTGCACGGTGAGCACGGCGAGGATGGTACGGTTCAGGGCTTGGCCGAGCTGCTGCATATTCCAATGGTTGGTTCGGGCGTCGAAGCCTCGGTGGTTAGCATTGATAAGGAACTAACCAAACGAGTCGTTGAGCATTCCGGTGTCAACATTGTGCCTTACGTATCATATCGACGCGGCGAGGAGTCGCCAGTGTGGGCGCAGGTTGTTGAAAAATTAGGCGAAACAATCTTTGTTAAGCCAGCCCGCCTAGGCTCTTCGGTGGGCGTAAGTAAGGTTGATAATGAGGTTGATTTTCAGACGGCTATCATTGAGGCGGCACGGCTTGACGACAAGGTGCTCATTGAACAGGCGATTATTGGTCGTGAAATTGAGGTTTCGGTGCTGGGTAATGTAACTGACTTTTCGGTTAGCGAACCAGGCGAGGTTGTTCCAGACCGCGAATTCTACTCTTATGAATCAAAGTACGATTCCGAAAGTAAATCGAAAGTCGTTGTTCCGGCTGATTTACCGAAAGACAAAGCCGATGAATTTAAAGCCGTAACCAGAAGAATTTTTGAAGCTATTGAAGGTAAAGGCTTGGCGCGAGTTGATTTCTTTTTGACGCCAGCTGGCAAGATATATTTTAGCGAGGTTAACACTATGCCTGGGTTTACGAATATCAGTATGTACCCCAAGTCTTGGCAGGCAGCCGGCATTAGTTATAGCGACCTTGTTTCGCGCTTGATTGAACTAGCTTAGTGCTACAATAAGTTCAGAAATAAGGAGGTTTCATGGAAGGTTTAATCTGGCTGATTACGATTATAGTAATCTTTGTGCTGAGCGGACTAAGGGTTATTAACCAATACGAGCGCGGCGTCGTCTTGACGCTGGGTCGTTTTACGGGTTTGCGCCAGCCTGGTCTAAGGGTAGTGGTGCCGATTTTTCAGCGCATGATGAAAGTTGACCAGCGCACCAATACCATCGATATTCCAAAACAAGAAGTGATCACCAAAGATAACGTGACGGTTAATGTCGATGCCGTGGTTTACTTCCGTGTTGTTGACGCCGAAAAGGCTGTGCTTGAAGTGGCCAACTTCGTTTACGCCAGCAGTCAATTTGCTCAGGCCGCCCTGCGTGATGTCACCGGTAATGTTGACCTTGATTCGCTGCTGGGCAAACGCGACGAAGTCAGTGCTCAAATTAAGAAAATCGTTGATATCCAAACCGAAAAATGGGGTATTGACGTTGAAACGGTAAAAATTCAGAATATTGAATTGCCACAAGATATGAAGCGGGCTATGGCCAAACAAGCCGAGGCCGAGCGCGAGCGCCGCGCCGTGATTATTGTGGCCGAAGGTGAAAAAGCGGCCGCCGTGGCTGTTTCTGAAGCCGCTAAAACATTAGCAAGTGTGCCCGGTGGTATTAATATCCGCACTTTGCAAACCCTAGAAAAGATTGCCGTTGAGCCAAGCCAAAAGACAGTTGTCGTCTTGCCGACCGATTTATCGAACGCTATTTCTAACCTAACCAAGAAATAGACGGCTTGTGAAAACACCAACACTACTGTAAAATGGTGAAGTTATGGCCCTTTGGGGCCATACTGTGGCGCTATAGCTCAGCCCGGTAGAGCAGAGGCCTGAAGAGCCTTGTGTCCCTGGTTCGAATCCAGGTGGCGCCACCAAACATATTGAGCTCATTGACCCCTGTCGTTTCGTGCAACGGGGGTTCTTGCGTTTTGGTGGTTTTGATGGTCTGGACATCGTTTGACGGCAATTCTTGACGGCAACGGGTGCCTACTGGTGCCGGCAACCGCGACTACAGCGGCGAGTTTTCGATCTGGTGGGCCAACGAGGACGCCGCGCGCACCAGGGAAACGCCGCTGATCGAACGTAAAGATTGGTCATTTCGCGACTTCCGAAGCTCGACGCCAGAAGGTTGACCCGTTTATGCTCATGCTTTATAACTAAGTGCAGTACATGCAGCAGTTTAGAGTTAGACGACAATCACAACTGCAGCGAGGCGGCTTCACCTTGGTGGAGCTCTTGATCGTGATTGTTGTCATCGCCATCTTGGCCGCCATCTCCGTTGTGGCTTACCGTGGCATCGCCAACAACGCCGAAGCAGCGGCCATCAAGGCCAACCTTTCGCAGGCTGCAGACAGGCTCGAACTCTACCGCGTCGACAACGGCGGCTACCCGCCCGACCAAGCGACGTTGGCAAGTTTGCTCAAACCGGACCCGTCGACGACCCTGACCTACGCGGTCAGCAACTCGGCCAACCCTCCGACCTATTGCCTGATTGCCACACAGGGATCCCAGCAGTTTTCGGTGAGTTCAGCCAGTAACACGCCTAGCGCAAATACATGCGTGATCAACCTGGCGACCGACCCGGCGGCGACCGCCTACAACACAACGGGCGGGTGGGGGACTGGACGTTGGTTTGGGGTTAACCCTGCGGCTGGAACGTACAGTCTGGTCGCTAACGCGGCGGACGGTCCTTTGCCGGGCGTTTCGACTTATGCCCGCAAGACGTGGACCACCGCCCCGCCGACCGGAGGGAGTGGTGATACGGGTATCGGCTATGGTGACTGGGGGCACCGTCTGGCCGTCGCCGCTGGCGACGTCATCACCATGAGTGGCTATGTGCGGGTCTCTCGTCAAGCCAACGTGAACGCCGATGCTTACTTGTATGACTCGTCTGGAGCGAATGTTGTCCCTGCTGGGTGGGCTGACAGCCGGGTCAACAACAACGGAGCCCCGTCCCCTGGAGTCGGTGGTGGGTTCGTCCCGGCTGCTCCTGGGGTCTGGACCAGAATCGCAACGACGTTCACCGTTCCTGCTGGTGTCGCGGGGATTGCGGTCGTCCTCGACCGAGATAGCCAGGGTTCGAACGGTGCGCAGGATTGGCAGGTCGGAGACACCTTTGACGCTACAAGCCTGATGGTTACCAAAGGTTCCACTCTCTACAACTACGCCGAGGGCAACAGCCCCGGCTGGAACTGGACGGGCACGCCGAACGCCTCGACGTCGTTTGGACCGGCGTTGTAGGTGGCCGGTGAGAGCATCCAGCCATGAAGCTCATGCGCTACCGCCGGCCGTCGCTGAACACGCTCTTCGGTGTCACGCGGGTCAAGCGCAAGGTGAAGCGGGAGCTTGGGATCAGCCAGGTGCAAGCCTGGACGAAGCCGAGCCGCGTGAAGCAGCGGGCGAAGTACCGGCTCGGCCTCTACTCGCTGGCGGGTTGTGTGTTGACCGGGAATACCCCATAATAGGTAGCACTATGGAATCGGTAAGCACATTTGGCCCGGGGCTTTTGGACGTGTTCGCCAGCGGCTCATTCAGCCTATCTGATTTAGGTATCGGTCAAATGAGTGATTCGTTGGTTTTTTTGATTGGCTTTTTATTCGCGGCGGTTGACGGGTTTTTTCCGCCGATTCCAAGCGAATCGTTTATTATTGCGCTAGCTTCGCTGTCGGTTTCGACTGGGTCACCGGCTTTATGGGTGGTTATAGCATGTGCG
>DAIDJW010000049.1 GCA_027451185.1 Candidatus Saccharimonadota bacterium | reverse complement strand
CCACGTGGCTGGGCTATCAATAGCGTGGGCGACGCCGCTTGGAATAGTGGCTAAAACCAGCAAAACTGCCATCAAGGCAGTCAAAACAAACTTAAGTAGCCTTCGCGTCAGTGTTGCCACCGGCGAAGTGGACCGGACTGTATCCCACATATCGTTCATAATCATAGCATTTATCGGGTGAAAAATCAACCTTGTTATAGGGGTAGTATTCGAAGAAGCGACCATCCATCGTTCAGGCGCCGGGCGGGGCTTTTTGGGCCCCGCCCGGTCTGATGCTCAGTGGTAGAAGTACCACTGAGCATCAGACGCCAGCATGACCGTGCCGATACCGCTGACGATGAACGACGACAGCATCAGCACCGGTCGCCGACCGTTGAGCAGGCAGTAGATGACGGTCGCGTAGGCAATCATCGATGGCGCTTCGAGCAGCAAGTCGAACGGTCCGAGGCCCGTCATGAAGACGTGCCACCACTGGCTTGGCTGCACGGCATTGACGAGCATCGCCATGCCTGTGTACAGCCCGACCACGAGCAGGACCAGGAGCGGCCAACTCCTAGGAGGCTTAACGATGTTGTACTGCTTAGCGATCCAGCCGTAGAACGGCAGGACCAGCAGCGGCCCGAAGGCCTGTGGCAGGATTGCCCGCCAGGGGTGACCACCGGTCACGTTGAACCAGTCGACGGTCCCGACGACCACGGTGATGCTGATGGCGAACAGGAACGCCACGGCGTTGAAATTCGCCCGTCGTGCACCGTCGGTGGTGCCGCGGAGGCCCGCCGTATCGGGGTCGTAGGGAAAAGACCGTGCATTATTGCTCATGATGAAACCTTTCGGTTGACGGTATTGTCGCTTCTTCGAGTTTTGGGGTGCGCCGGTGTGGCAGTTGTAATAACACACCTCTCCGGAACACCCATATTCTACCATAAAAGTGCCAAAAAGTAAATACTGTATTAAGATATAAACCACCTCTTGAACAAACGTCGCCTATCTGCTACAATCAGTTCCTGATGATTACAACCGATAACAAAGCCAAGGCATTTGCCTTGACCCAAACGCACAAGAACGATGTTGGTAGCCCAGCGGCTCAGGCATCAGTTTTGACGACGCGTATCAAAGAGGTGACCGAGCATCTGCAGACCAACAAGCACGACAACATGGCGCGCCGCGGTTTGATTCAGATGGTTGGTAAGCGTAAACGATTGCTGAAATATCTCGAGGCTAAAGATTTTGAAGCCTATAAGACAACCGTCGCCAAACTAGGACTCCGCAAATAAGCGGAGTTTTTAGTAGCTGCTGAATAAAAAGTTTCGCCACAAAGCACTAGTACAGTGCTATTATTATACTTGTGACCAATATAGTTCTGCGAGTCGAAAATTTAACTAAACGTTTTGGTAAAACTACCGCTATCCGCGATGTATCTTTTAAGATTAAAACCGGCGAAGTTGTTGGTTTTGTGGGGTTGAACGGTGCTGGAAAAAGCACGACGATTAATTCAATCTTAGGTTTTATTTGTCCGAGCGATGGCGAAATTGAGATTTTTGACCAACTCTCAACACCTACCAATGCCTTTAAAAGCCATCAACAGCTCGGTTTTGCTAGTGGTGACATGGCGCTTTTTGAAAGTTTAACTGGTGAGCAGTACCTAAGCTTTGCGCTGCATCAATACAAAATTCGCGATCGCAGCCGTCTAGACGAATTAATCGATATCTTTAAACCGGAACTAGCTAAAAAGATTGGCGACTTGTCGCGCGGCAATCGCCAAAAAGTAGCTCTTATAGCGGCCTTTATGGCTAGCCCCAAGCTAGTGGTGCTCGACGAGCCTTCGAGCGGCCTTGACCCCTTAATGCAACAGCGTTTTCTGGAGTTAGTTCGGGCTGAACAAGAACGAGGGACGACAATTTTTATGTCGTCGCACTACCTCAACGAAGTGGTAGATGTTTGTACGCGCATTATTTTGATCCGCTCCGGCCAAATTGTGCGCGACTTTCCGGCCAAAGAACTGTCGATTGAAGGCGGTAAAACGGTCCGCGTTGTTTCGCGCCACAAGCTACCAGGGCTGAAGGGTGCCGAGGATGTCAAGATCGAGAAAACGGCACGCGGCACCGACATTAGTTTTATCTATAAAGGCTCGACGGCTTCTTTGCAGGCGTGGCTTGGCGGTTTGCCGCAACTTGTCGATTTTTCGGTCAGTGATAATACGGTTGAAATGGCGCTCGAAGATTTGTATGAAAAGGAGTCATCGTAGTGCGTAACCTGTTTTTGAAGACCATTTATGACAAGCGCTGGTTTATTTTTGGCTGGTCGCTGGGCATGGCCTTTTTCGCCTACATCATGGTGATTTTTTATCCGACTTTTAACAGTGGCGGTTTAGTGCAGTCAATGCTCAAAGGCATGCCGAAGGAGTGGCAAGGAATTATCGGCAATTTGTCAGATTTAACGCATTTGTCGACCTACCTGGCTAGTCAGATGTTCAATATCCGCATGCCAATGTTTATTAGTGTTATGGCCATTATTTTAGCCGGCGGCTTAACGGCCGGCGAAGAAGACAGGGGGCTGTTGCGTACCTTATCGGCGCTACCGCTATCGCGCGGCCGAATCTTTATTCATAAATGGCTGGCCGCCGTCGCCATATCGGCTATTACCATGGTCGCCTTAATCATCGGCACCTACATTGGCTCGTGGCAGATTGGCCAGTCCATCGAATTCAAGACGCTAATGATTTTGAGTGGTTTATTATTGCTGATGACCGTGGCACTGATGAGTGTTATTTTTGCCATTGGCACCGCCACTGGCCGACGCAGCCTAACGACCGCCGTCGGTACGATTATTGCGGTAGTTAGCTTTGTCTTAACGACATTCGCGGCGTCTGTTGACTGGTTGAAGTCTTGGGATAGGCTATCGATTTTTCACTACTATCCGGCACCAGATATCGCGCGCGGCACGGTCAA
This sequence comes from Candidatus Saccharimonadota bacterium, assembly GCA_027451185.1. Taxonomy (GTDB): domain Bacteria; phylum Patescibacteriota; class Saccharimonadia; order Saccharimonadales; family Saccharimonadaceae; genus DAIDJW01. The sequence goes on along the minus strand of DAIDJW010000049.1, from coordinate 1,354 downwards.
GCTTAGCGACTGGGCAGTTTATGCCGTGGTAATCGTAGCCGTACTTGTCGTTTCGTTCGTTATTTTTCGTCGCCGTGACCTAAACGGTTAAAAATAAGGTATAATACAGTCAAGACCAGCCGCGATTTAAGTGGTGGATATAGCCGTTTGTTGGTGAACAACAAATTGCTGCACCCGTTACTTATTCGCCTAAGAAGCTGGTCAATAAGGAGGACTTTATGTCTACTATCAACCCTAATGGTAAAGAGATTTTCTCGGTTACCACTGATCTTTGCGGCCGTCCGCTAACACTTGAAGTTAACCGAGTTGGTTTTCGTACCACCGGCAGCGTCTTGGTTCGTTACGGCGACACGGTCGTGCTCGGCTCGGCTCAGGTCGGCACCCGCCCTGTGGTGCTGGACTATTTTCCACTGAGTATCGACTATGAAGAAAAGTTTTATGCAGCCGGCAAAATCAGCGGCAGCCGCTTCATTAAGCGTGAAGGCCGCCCAAGCGACGACGCGATTCTGATCGGTCGTTTGATTGACCGCCCAATTCGTCCGCTGTTCCCGAAGGGTTACCGCCAAGAGGTCCAAGTCGTAACAACCGTGCTCAGCATGGACCCAAGCTTCCGCCCAGACGTTGTAGCAATGATTGCTGCATCGAGCGCTTTGATGCTAACTGGTACACCATTTGACGGCCCCGTAGCTGGTCTGCGCGTTGGCCGAGTAAACGGTGAGTTCAAAGCCTTTTTGACGGCCGAAGAACGAGCCGCTAGCGACCTTGATTTAGTTGTCGCCGCCCGCGAAACTGGTATAACCATGGTTGAAGCCGGCGCCAATGAAGTCACCGAAGAAGTTATTGCCGATGCTATGGCCTGGGCATTCAAGGCTCTGCAGCCAGCGATTGAGTTGCAGAAACAGTTGGTCGCCAAGGTTAAGCCAGTTGCTCAAGAATACACACTAGTTCTGCCAGATGAAGCCGTTCAAAAGACAGTTAGTGCTTGGGTTGACGGTAAATTAGGTGCCGCCATTCGCAAACCTTACCCAGAGCGCAACGAAATGATTAACGAACTTCGCTGGGCTTTCCACGCAGCTATGACCGAAAAAATCGGCGAAGATTATGCCGGTCTGCGCGACGCTTACGACGAAGCCTTTACTATGGCCGTTCACAAAGACGTCCGCCGGGGCATTGTCGAAGAAAATCTGCGACCAGATGGCCGCAAGCTCGACGAAGTTCGTCCGTTATCCAGTGAAGTCGGCATCTTGCCGCGCGTCCACGGTTCGGCACTATTTACCCGTGGTGTCACCCAGGGTCTGAACATTATTACCTTGGCGCCACTAAGTTATGCCCAAATGGTCGACACCATGGAACA
>DAIDJW010000048.1 GCA_027451185.1 Candidatus Saccharimonadota bacterium | reverse complement strand
AGACTTAACTAGTAATTGGTGGTAATCACCACCCGCAATTTTTAAAATTCTTACCGTGTCGATCTAGCAACAAGCTGGATGGACATCGAAGCGAGGTTTTCAGGCCCACTGACGATTGATGTGTCAGCTCAAAGTGCCCGGAAAACCTTACTTCGGTGCCCATGGCGCTGAGGAAATACCTGTTCCCATTCCGAACACAGAAGTCAAGCTCAGCCGCGGCGATTATACTGCCACAAGTGGGAAACTAGCACGGTGCCGAATTATAAAAAGGACTTCCTAATAGGAAGTCCTTTTTCTTTGGGCTGAAACCGAAATCTACATACTTCCTTGTTCGCTTATATCTTAATTTTACGACATTTATAGTTTGCTCTAAAAACGTAAAACGACCCATCTCGCAGATAGGGTCGTTTCGTTTTTTTGTGGTGGATCTTCGTAGTTACTTAAGATCCAAACAGGTGCTTATTTATAATAACTCACACCACGAATATGTGCAACAGCATAAATATAATAAAATTGTGCTTATGTACATATTGACAAAACTGACAGCTTATGCTAATATTAAACCATTGCACATATCATGTGTGAGGTAATAAAGGGGGTTTTCACGCTATAAAACACGTGGAAATCTTTTAATTTTAGAGGAGAACTTCTAAATGGCAGGTACAAAAGCTGGCGGCAAGTTAGCCGCCGAGAAGAATTTGGCCCGCGACCCGGACTTCTACGCGAAGATCGGCGCTAAGGGTGGTAAAAATGGTCACACTGGTGGCTTCGCCGCTAACCCAAACCTAGCCCGCATCGCCGGCGCTAAAGGTGGTCGTATTAGCCGCCGTCACAAAAAAATTGTTGAAGCCTAGTTAATAGGTGGCAACTATAAAAATAACCGCTCTCTTGGGCGGTTATTTGTTGTTGTTTAGGTGGTATCGACGGAGGGCGCAGATGCGCGCTTCATTAACTCGCCACTTATGGCCGCACGCTAGGCATTTGTACGCGTACTGTTCGGTTTGGTGGCCGTTGGCGGAGCAATTTGGACAGGTACTACGAGCATGTAACCAGTCGCGATAGGTATCTAAATGGTTTTCGATGACCTCATCGCTAATCGTGTGGCCGTACTCTGAACCCAACTCTACAGCGCGGTTCCAGGCGCTACGCTCCATGGCGACCAGTGTAATGTCGTGTCGATAGTCGTTGTGCCCTAAAAGGCCGTGGGATAGTTCATGTAACAGCAGGGCGGCTGAATCTTCGTTGTCGAGAGGGCTATAGTAGAGCGTGCGCTCTGAGGGTGACCATAGAAAACTTTCACCAGGTTTAAATTGAATGGCTGGAAAGTCGGCCTTGAGTTTAGTTAATAGCAAGTTGGTCGACGGCATAATAGTAGCATCCATAAATTACAGCCTGTTCTGGGTGTTTAGCCTGAACAATCTTTGGTACGGGGATGTGTTCGGGTAAGTGTTTTTGTAGGATATCTTTTAAGTCATTACCGTAGCGCTCAAAGTAAGTCCCAACACTACCGCCAATAATAATCACATCCGGCTGCGTCATCGGTATGATCGCTAAGAAACCGCGGCTAATACGCTCCGCAATCTGGCGCCAAGTCCGCTGGCTATGAATATCACGGGCAAATTTGTGATATTTTTGAACAATTGCCCGTCCGGAGCCAAATTTCTCCCATTCTTGAACCTTACCCTTGTATTCGACGAGCATGTGGCCGCCCTCGCTGTAGCGCAAGCCTGGGTCAATTTTGCCGTTTGTGACGAAACCAGTGCCGATGCCGGTGCTAACGGTAACGTACAGGGAGCTTTCGGGAATAACGCTTAAGCTGCGCGTCTCGGCTAGGCCAGCTAGGTTAGCGTCGTTTTCGATCCAAACCGGCGCATCACCCAAGACACCAGCTAAGACATCTTGAGCGTGGAAGTTCTTCCAGCCCAGATTATTGCACCAAATTGCTACGCCATTGCGGATGATCCCAGGAAGGGCGACCGCAATGGCCTCTACTGGCTTGTCGGCGTAATTATCGACCAATGTTTGGCGCAGTAAGCGCACGTATTCGGTTTGATCTTTTGGTGTTTCGAAGCGGATCACATCGCCCAATCGGCCATCTTTAGAAAAGCTGGCGACGAGTGTTTTGGTCCCCCCGGTATCTACAGTAACAATCATGGGTCTATTGTAGCATCTAGCGTGAGGCGTAAAAATGGCGACTTTAGTTGCGTTTTTGGCAATCAGAGGTGATAATAGTCATATAACGGAGGTACACCATGTGGCGAGGAATTTTAACTAGCCGACTATGGGTTTCGGCGGGGGTGGTGGTAATCCTAGCAGCAGCGCTCATCGGCGGCAGCGTTTTTGTGCAAAAAAGAGGTGAGCAAGTGCGCGCTCATAATGCTGAGGTCGCGGTTCAACAACAAAATAGCCAGAAGAGTGACGGTAGTCACGACACATCAACGAACAATACAAATACAAATACCAACGCCAACAATCAACCATCATCCAGCGACCAAGCCGGTCAATCGACCGGGGAGCCAGCTAGCAGCGGTTCTACAGACAGTCAGCTGCCGCAAACTGGACCGGGCGATGTGGTTGGGACGGCGCTAGTGCTGGCCCTGCTGACATTTACGGCGGTGTCTTACGTAAGCTCGCGCCGCTTAGTTGCCGGCCTTTGACTTAAAGCTTTAACTGAGGTACAATGATAACTAATCGAGGCGCCGTATTTTTGCTATGGCCCAAGAAATACATCAAGGAAGGAGTCTGAATAAGACTAATGGCAAAAGCCCAATTAACAATGGACGAATTGCTCGCTACCGAAGGCGACGGCGTCAAACAAATAGCACAAGGGGAGGTCATCGGCGGAACGATTTTATCGATCCGTAAGCATGAGATCTTAATTGATCTTGGCGCCCATGGCGTAGGCCTAGTGCCGCGTCGTGAGGTTGGTTTTTCGCGCAATTTAAACATTGGCGACGAAGTTACAGCCAGTATTGTTGACCCAGAGCTCGAGAACGGCTACGTTCTACTAAGCCTGCGTAAAGCAGCTAAGGATCGCGGCTGGGACGAACTGGCGGCGAAAATGGAGAACGGCGAGATTATCGACGTATCACCATACGACGCTAACCGCGGTGGTTTATTGGTTGAATATGATGGTGTACGCGGTTTCTTACCGGTTTCACAACTATCGGCTGAGCACTACCCACGGGTTGGTTCGAGCGACAAAGAAGAGATTCTGCAACGTTTGAATGTTTTGATTGGCCAGACATTGAAGGTCCGAATTTTGGATTGCGACCGTAAGGCTAACAAGCTAATCTTTAGCGAAAAAGAAGCTATCAAAGATGGCCTAGCTGAGCGTTTTGAAAAATTGGCAGTCGGCGATGTTGTAACCGGTGTGGTAACTGGTGTTGTCGACTACGGCGCATTCGTCAATGTCGACGGTATCGAAGGTTTGGTGCACATTTCAGAAATTAGCTGGGAGCGCGTTAATAACCCAGCCGATTACGTTAAGGTTGGCCAGACAATTAAGGCTAAGATTATTGCTATCGACAAAGACCGTTTAAGTCTTAGTATCAAGCAATTGACCGAAGACCCGTGGCTATCAGAAGTCGAGCAATTCTCGGTTGACCAAGCCGTTGAAGGTACAGTCACACGTATTACGCCGTTTGGCGCCTTTGTCCAGATTAGCCCAGCCGTCGAAGCCTTGGTTCACGTTAGTGAGCTTGGTGAAGGCGATGGGGCCGACCCAGAGAAGGTATTCACGCTTAACGAGCGCAAAGACTTTGTCGTCCTAGACATCGAAAAAGACAATCGCAAGATTTCACTTGGTCTTCCTAAAAAAGCCAAGAAATAGTTTTTGCAACATTAAAAATTTAAAGACGTGTTCGGGTAGAAAGGAGTATAGACAATGGCCGAAAAAATCGTTACAATTGCTGACTCAATCACTGTAGGCGAGCTGGCCACCACTCTAAATCTACCCGTTACTACGTTAATTGGTGAGTTGTTTAAGAACGGCATTGCCGCAACAATTAACCAACGAATTGATTTTGAGACAGCGACCATTATCGTCGATGAATTAGGTCTCGATGTGGCTCTAGAAAAGAAGGTAGCCGCTAATCACAGCGAGCACCATTTGCACGCTCCGTCGGCCAATGCCGTCCCCCGGCCGCCAATTGTGGCGGTCATGGGACATGTTGACCACGGTAAAACTAAATTATTAGATACTATTCGCACCGCCCACGTCATTGACGGCGAAGCTGGCGGCATCACCCAGCATATCGGTGCCTACCAAGCCAAACATAAAAACCAAGTAATTACTTTTATTGACACTCCGGGGCACGAAGCTTTTACCGCGATGCGTAGTCGTGGTGCTAAGATTGCGGACATCGCGATCTTGGTAGTTGCAGCCGATGACGGT
>DAIDJW010000047.1 GCA_027451185.1 Candidatus Saccharimonadota bacterium | reverse complement strand
CTTGCCACTTTACGCCAACAAGCCGAAGACGCTTTGGGCGATGATTTAGTTGGTGCGGTGATTACCGTTCCAGCTTACTTCGACGACGCACAGCGCCAAGCGACTAAAGACGCCGGTAAAATTGCTGGTCTTGAAGTTAAGCGTATCATTAACGAACCAACCGCCGCTGCCCTAGCCTATGGTCTAGAAAGCAAAAAAGACGAAAAAATCGTTGTCTTCGACCTTGGTGGTGGTACGTTTGACGTGTCTGTCCTGGAACTTGGTGACGGCGTGTTTGAAGTTCGTTCGACCAATGGTGACACCCACTTGGGTGGTGAAGATTTCGACAACCGCATCGTCAATTACTTCCTGGAAGAATTTAAGAAAGAATCGGGCATTGACCTAAAGGGCGACAATGCTGCGATGCAGCGCCTGAAGGACGAAGCCGAAAAAGCTAAGAAAGAGCTGTCGTCGACCAACGAATACGAAGTTAACCTGCCATTCCTAACCGCCGACGCTGATGGTCCAAAGCACTTTGAGTACAAATTGACCCGTGCCAAGTTGGAAGAAATGGTCAAAGACCTGATTGACCGTTTGGCCGAGCCTGTGCAAAAAGCGTTGAAGGATGCCGGTTTGCAGCCAAATGAAATCAACGAAGTCGTGCTAGTTGGTGGTATGACTCGTATGCCAGCCGTCGTTGAAAAAGTTAAAGCACTATTCGGCAAAGATCCGCTCAAGGGTGTTAACCCGGACGAAGTTGTGGCCGTTGGTGCCGCCATTCAGGGTGGCGTACTGGCTGGTGACGTTAAGGACGTTCTGTTGCTCGATGTTACCCCGCTGAGCCTTGGTATTGAGACTATGGGCGGTGTGTCGACGAAATTGATTGAGCGCAACACAACTATTCCAACCAGCAAGTCGGAGACTTTCTCGACCGCTGCCGATAACCAGCCGCAAGTTGAGATTCACGTCTTGCAGGGTGAGCGCGAAATGGCTAGTGACAACAAGTCGCTTGGTCGATTCATCCTCGACGGTATCGCCCCAGCACCACGCGGCGTGCCGCAAATTGAAGTTACCTTTAACCTGGATGCCAACGGTATTTTGAATGTTACCGCCAAAGATAAAGGCACCGGCAAAGAACAGTCGATTACCATTCAGAACAGCGGTAATTTGAGCAAAGACGACATTGAAAAAGCCCAAAAAGAGGCTGAAGCGCACGCCGAAGAAGACAAGAACAAGCGCGACGCCGTCGATGCTCGTAACCGTCTAGAAAACACAATTTACCAAGCCGAAAAAATGCCCGATGAATTTAAAGACAAGATTTCGGATGACGACAAAAAGAAAATCACCGAAGCTGTTGACGAGGCTAAAAAGCATAAAGACGCCACCGACAAAGATGAACTTGAAGCAGCTATTAAAGCTTTGAACGACGCCATTATGCCAATCGGCGCCAAGCTTTATGAATCCGCCAGCAAGGAAGAATCGAAAACAGAAGGTTCTGATGACGCGGGCGACAAAAAGACCGACGAACCTGTCGAAGGCGAAGTGGTCGACGAAAAGAAGTAGCAAACCCTGTAACTGGGTGTACAATGAGGTGCAGCACCGGTGGGGTGTCGCACCTCATTTTTCGTCCCTGCTCCCGGAAGGAGCCTGCAATGTTCAGTTTTGATCTCTGGCTGTCCGGTCTCAAGGAGCGCCTGCCCGACCTGGGCGACGTTCGCCACGATTGGCTCACTTGGGCCAACATCGTGACCTACGTTCGTCTTGTGGGTACGGGCGTTTTCCTGTGGATGGCTTTGGACCACAGCGACGGCACCGGCTGGCGCTTGGGAATGGCGCTGCTGTTCGTGGCAATCGCCGCTACCGACAAGCTCGATGGCTGGCTGGCTCGTCACTTCAACCAAGTGACCGAACTGGGCAAGTTCATGGATCCTCTGGTCGACAAGGTCTTGGTGATTCCCGCTCTGGTGGTGCTTTGCCTCTGGCCGAGCCCGCTGCGCGAACTGGTCATCTGGACAACTGCTTTCATGGTGGCGCGCGAGGTTCACGTCACCTGGAAGCTGCGCATGACCAAGACTCCGATTGCCGCCATTAAAAGCGGCAAGTGGAAGATGGCCATGCAGGTCGCCATGATTACAGCGCTGATCATGCCGCTGAGCGGCTGGTTCGGCGCCGGCTGGTGGGTTCACATTCAGATGGCGACAATCATCCTGGCGTCGGCACTGACTGGCTTCTCGTGGGGCGACTACTACGCACGTTTCGTCGTCATGAAGGTCCAGGAACAGGCGCCGGAGCCGGAACTCGAGCCCGAGCTGACCACGTAGCAAGAATGAGGTGCGGCCACTCCCTTAACCGGGGGTGGCCGTATTTCATTTTTGTTAATTTTAGGCTTGCGCTAAATCTAAAATTATATTAAGGTTAAGTTATGAACAGATATGATTCATACCAGTATCAGCTTAAGTCTGCGGACATCATGCTTGGCGGCGTTGCTCGTATTGGTATGGCTTATCTGTAATCTTGAAAATTTTTGAAACCAGATAAGCCTCCGAACCCGGAGGCTTTTTACAACCAAAGAATCGGAGGCTGATCCGGTCTCGAAAAATCGAGGCCATAACAGAAAGGAGTAGGACCATGTCGTTTGGTCCAATCATGCGGTTCAAGGCCAATGACCTCGTCATTGAACTGGCGCCGCTCAACAGGGAATCGCTGGTCGAGTTCATCAACCCCGGCATGCAGCAGCACAGCATCACGCGCTACATCGGGATGGACTCCGCGCCGGTCATCGAGAACGAGCAGGATTGGTACGACAAGACGCGTACTGCCAAGGACGTTCTGGTGTGGGGTATCTGGCTTATCGAGGGTGACAAGCGCACCTTGCTCGGCAACAGTGCCCTGACCGACATCGAGCGTGGACACATCCGCCAGGCGACTAGCGGTTCGATGATCTTTCGCCAGGAATACTGGGGCAAGGGTATCGCCAGCGCCGCGCACAAGGCTCGTACGCTGTACGCCTTCGAGCAGCTGGGTCTGCACCGCATCAAGTCGGCCGTCATCCAGGTCAACGGCGGCAGCCGCAAGGCGCTGGAGCGTTCTGGCTACAACCTGGTCTACGTCGAGCGCAACACGGTGTTCGTCGACGGCCAGTTGCGTCACCAGGACAACCTGGAATGCCTGAACCCTGTGGAGCCGTTCTGGTCGCAGTGGTTCCACGGTGACCGGCCGACCAAGGCCCAGTACGAAGCCCGTCAGCGGACGCTAGAGGCCCTGGAGTGGGCCAGGCAGCACGTCACACTACTCTAGTCTGTGTTACACCCCGTCGCAGCCAGCGGCGGGGTATTCACATTTAAATGACGGAGTAATTATGCGACCGTCGTCTGCGACGGTATGCTATACTGTTCTAGCGATGGCCGTAAAAACCAAAACTAAGCCAAAAAGTAAGCGTCATTTTTTTTAACAAATTCCCGCGGCGCCACAATCGGATGGTCCTATTCCTAGACATAGCTGTTATGGTCATGGGTATCATTGGGCCATTAACCGGTCTGGCGCAGGCCATTCAGATTTTTACGACCCATACGGCTGGCAGTGTTTCGTTGCTATCTTGGGGTATGTTCGTTTTGTTTAACGGCATTACGTTGACGTATGGCTTAGTTCACCGTTTGATACCTGTAATTATCCCGAACGCCGCTTGGGTTATCGTTGACGTGGCGGTAGTGGTCGGTATTGTGATGTACTCTTAGCACTCTTGTATTATGAGTGCCAAAATTTTATACTAGGTTAGATGAACAAACGCGATTATTATGAAGTTTTAGGCGTATCTAAAAGCGCTAGCGCCGATGAGATTAAGAAAGCTTATCGGCGCTTGGCCGTGCAATACCATCCCGACAAGGAAGGTGGCGACGAAACCAAGTTTAAAGAAGTTAGCGAAGCCTACGATGTCTTGAAAGACGATAAAAAGCGCCAACGTTACGACCAGTTTGGCCATGCCGGGGTTGGTGGTAATGGTGGGGCGACTGGCAATCCGTTTGAAGGCTTCGGTGGCTTTAACGGCCAAAATGTTAACTTCGACTTTGGTGATGGCGGCCTGGGCGATATCTTTAGTCAGTTCTTTGGCGGCGGTACAAGCAACCGGCGCAGCACTCGACGCGGTCGTGATGTTGAGGTTAACTTGCAGCTGAGTTTTGAAGAAGCGATTTTTGGCATTGAACACAAATTGGAACTCGATTTGGATCAGGAATGTCGTCACTGCCATGGTACGACTGTCGAGCCAGGCTACGAACTCAAAACCTGTGAAACCTGTCATGGTGCCGGTCAAGTCAGGCAAGTCGTTAATACGATTTTTGGCCAAATTCAGCAAAACAACACCTGCCCCACCTGTGACGGTCGCGGTAAAGTGCCCGAAAAAGTCTGCTCAGTCTGTCGCGGTAAGGGCACCGAACGCTATAAGGAAACAATTAATCTCAAGATTCCCGCCGGCATTGACGACGGTGCCACGATTCGTTTAGCCGGCCGCGGCGAAGCGATAGCCCACGGTGAAAAAGGCGACCTGTATGTTCATATTCGCGTTAAGGCGCACAAACATTTCACGCGCGAAGGCGACATTATCTTAAGCGAAGAACACGTCTCGATGGTCGATGCCGCCCTGGGT
>DAIDJW010000046.1 GCA_027451185.1 Candidatus Saccharimonadota bacterium | reverse complement strand
ACCACTATCATCAACGCACGAAATCGCAACAAACTTATCCGGATACAACCGACAAAGTTCTTCGTAGTTAGCCTTGGCCAAATCCAGATGGTTAGCATCGGCTTCGTGGATATCGCGTTTTTTAGCCGTATAGCTGCGCGCGTCTTTTTTATCAACATTGGCCTGAGCCAGCCCGGTCGGCATCAGTAAAACAATACTTAGATCGGGCCGCGGAATACCCAAGATATCGTATTCTAAATGCTGAATCTCGTCATAAAAACGGTGGCGCTTTTCGGGATCAGCAATCTTCGTTCCCTGGTGGGCCAGGTTAGACGGCACGTAGCGATCGGCTAGGACATCGCCTACACGAAGATTAGCCCTAATCAGAGAGCTGGCAGCAAAACGATCAACGGCATAGGCCAGTGAAGCAAGGTCAGGGTCAACGTCGTTGCCACTTTTACCATAATCGCCGTTTAAATAGCGTCCGGCGTAAATTGCCGAATCTTCACCGTAGCGCGGGAAGCTGATACTAAAAGCTTTTCCGCCATGCTGCACTATATATTCATGCAGTAACTTGGTGTGCGTGCCCTTGCCTGTGCCGTCGCCGCCTTCAACAGCTATTAATAGATTACCCCTGCCGCTCACTCTAATCTCCCCTGGTTATATGGCTGTATTGTAGCACGATTACAGGTACTAGGCTCTCTCCCAGCTAAATAATTCGTGGCCAAAGTGGCCATAGCGGGCCGTGGCTTCGTAAATCGGCCGCTTCAAATCAAGCCAGTTAATAATCCCGTTGGGTGATAAATCGTAACCTTCGATTTTTTGATCATGGCCGTCAACCACAGCCTCGGCCTGCAGCGGCTGATCATAACCAATGGCGTAGGCCAGGGTCACATAAACCTCTTTTGCCTGAAAGCGTTTCAAGTAATCAACGGCGATTTTGCGGGCCGCATAGGCCGCCGATCGATCAACCTTGCTGGGGTCTTTGCCGCTAAACGCCCCGCCGCCCACCGGTACCGACGGCCCATAGTTATCAACCGCCAGCTTGCGACCAGTTAGCCCGGCATCGGCATCAAAGCCGCCAACCGTCCAATCGCCAGCCGGGTTAATGTGGTAATTAATTTCGCGCGCGTAGCTGGCGGCAATCGTCTGACCGCGCTGCCATTCACGAACCGCCGCTTCAAGTTCCAGCTTTGACACGTTCTGAAAACTAGCCACAATCGTGTGAATCTTACCGTCTAGTGTCGTCACTTGCGTTTTGCCGTCAAAGGGCCATTTGTCATACAGATATTGATTCAGGCTGCGTGACAAAACCACTTCAAGCGGCAACAGCTCAGGGGTTTCGCTAGTCGCGTAACCCACCATAATCCCTTGGTCACCAGCACCACCTATATCTACACCCCGGGCGATTGCTGGGCTTTGCGCAAAAATATGCTCGATTAGCTCGACGTCGCCAGTTAGCCGTTTGACGATCGCTGCAACATCAACATTCTTAGCTAGCGACGTCACCTCACCGGTCACAAAAACTTTACCATGCCCACCAGCCACGTCGACCGCTACCCGAGCCTCGGGATCTTCCTGCAAATGGGCGTCCAAAATCGCATCTGATATTTGGTCGCAGATTTTGTCAGGGTGTTTTGGCGACACACTTTCGGCCGTTTTAAAAGTTGACATAAAAAATACTCCTTTTACGTATCTTTCCGCCCGGACAAGAAAGATAAAGGAGTTAAGATAACTTATCTTTCCCGCATGGGCTAGAATTGGCACCGTGCACTGGCCGGTTGCCGGCGGGTCAACGAGCTAGTTCTCTCGCCGCACTCTGGATACGTTGGTTAATTAACGTGCCCCTGTATTATACTATTTTTTGACTTTCGGAAACACCCAGAACTTCATCCAGACATAATTCCAGCCAGTCAGGAACAACGAGATTATTAACTGCGACAAATACGGAATAACGCCCAAACCATTGAGCCAGTTAAGTACAAAGATATTCACCAGCAAATTGGTCGCCATTAGCGCCCCAAAACGTAGCAGCTCGCCGCTGGTCTTGCGCTTGCCGTTGTCGGCAAAAACCCATTGCTTGTCTAGAATAAAATAAATGACATAACTCGAACCAATCGTAAAAGCCGTGTCACCCAAGCTCAGGTTTGCCGCCCCCGGTCCCAAAATGAAGAAAAATAAATACTGCCAGCCGAACTGAATCGTTCCAGCCAGGTTATAGCGCACAAACTCCCATAGGTTTTGATGTGTCTTTGTCTTTTTGATTTGCTTGGCTTTACCGCTATTACTCATAGGTCGAGTATAGCGCTTAAGTTTTACTCTACAAACCGTATTTTGCTTTGACTTGCTGCCTGTTTATGCCGTTGGTCAAATTGGTATAGCCCATGCTGCGTAAAATCTGAATTGAAACATTCGAGCGGCTACCGGTGTGGCAATACAAAATCATCGGTGTATCTTTGGGGACATCGGCTAATTTCTTGGCACCAGCCATTAGTTCGCGCGGTGGAATATTCAAGGCGTCTTTTACGTGCCCCATGCGATATTCAAATGGCTCACGTACATCTATAATCAAAGTTTTCATTTCATCTCCTTACTACATTTTTTACATAAACCACTGACCACCAAGTTGCCGGATATCTGGCAGCCATCACCAATTGATTCTTCCAGCAGCGGGCGAATCGCGCTCGCGATGTGCGTGTCGCGTAGCATGTCGCAATTGCTGCAGACAAAATGGTCGTGCGGCTCGGTGTTAATATCAAAACGCATCACATTGCCCTTGGCGATTGGCGCCATGGCCAGCTTGCCGCGTTCAATCAGCCGCGTGGTAATGCGGTGGACGGTTGTGGCACTGACGTCGGCATAGCTTTTTTGCAAGTACTCAAGAACCTCCACGTTGGTGGCGTGGCCGACTTCAGTCAAATAACCTTGCACAGCTTTTGTGTACCGGGTTGAGCGCTCAGACATAGCTACTATTGTAAATGATTTACATTAACAACGCAACCGTTACGCCAATAAGTATGATTACGCCCAATGTTCTTCTGAAATAGCTTGCGCCCTCGGTAAGCTCTAGGTATGCCCAGGCAAATAGGACCGTGTTTTGGAGCGTTGAGATGTGAGGGTTGCGCACAAAAAAGTTAACAACAGTAATAATTATCCAGCCGGACAATAGGAGGTTCGGAATCTGAATAATTGCCCAGTGGCCCTGCTTGTCCTTGAAGAATTGCTTAACCATTGTAATGAGTTGAGGTTTCGTCATACTCTATTATAGCAATTTACGTACCGCGTTTTTAACGGCTAACAGCCTAACGTAACTCTTCGCGGCGCTCTCGTCGGCTCATCACCATATAGGTCACCGTGATAATCAGTAATATAGCTAATACAACACTGGTTGGACCATCGCCAAAACCAAGTCCGGTTTGACTGGTTGATTTACCGAACCAGTCAGCAAATGATGCTCCGACTGGCCGCGTAATAATATACGCCGCCCAAAAGGTCAGAACTTCATTGCGCCTCATAACGTAGCCTAGTAGCGGCAGTATCATAATGGCCGTAAAAATAATGCCAGATACCAAATAGCCCAGGCCCAGACTGTAAGCGGTCCAGTCACCCGCGGCCGTACCTAAGGCGAAGGATGTCATGACCGTTATCCAATAAAAAGCCTCGCGTCGCTTGCTGTCGATAGCGTGGATCGACAAGCTTTTTTCGACCTTATACCAAATAGCAAAGACAAGGGCCAGGGCAACCGCAAAAAAGGTCGTCGAGATTGCATATGGTACCCCAAATTGTTTGTGCAAGACATCAGCCGCCATCGTCCCAAATACCGCTACCATCGAGACCGCAAACCAATATATCCAAGCGATGTACTTTTGAGCATTAAATTGCAGCGTTAGGGCCACGGCCAGCACGACCGCGCTCAGCCCGACAACGATATATGGGTTAAAAGTGTTGGCGAAAAAATCTGACGTTGACTCGCCCATGGCGGTCGTAAAAAGCTTGGCAATCCAGAATACGGCCGTTACTTCTGGAACTTTTCGTAGCAGCTTTTTGGTATCAAAAGTCATTAGTCTATTATATCAAAAGCAATTGTTTTAAGTCGTCGTAAACCGGTGAGTGCCTTAGGCCGAGTAATCTGCGCCCGAGTAGACCTCATCAGCATCGGCAGCGTCAATTTCCAGGGCCGCCTCTTCCCGGACTTCGCGAAGCGTTGTCTCGAGCGGCGTCTCGCCGTCCTCCAGAGTCCCGCCGGCTAGTCTGGTATAGCCCTGCGCCAAGCGCCAACAGGGCGATGATGAAAAACAACGACATAGCTAGTGAATAGCCAGCAGCCTGCCTAGAAACAAATTCTTCGCCACAAATCCAGGCCAACACAGACGAAGCGGATGCAATGCCGCCGGCAATTTTCCATATCCTGTTCTTAAGCTTCACAGCTTGTACGTATAGGGCAATCATACCCAGAATAATCAACGTCCCGATAATCAGGTGCGCCCAAATAAGCCACTGGCTGTGCATGAACTCCCAGTTCTGTCCAATGGACCCACCAGCGGGAAACTGAACATATAGATTGGTCAGCATGCCCAGCACATACTCAACAGCCAACAAAATGACCATGCCAATAGCGTGAGGCTTAAGTTTTAGCGCAGACTTGTTCATCACTACCAATTATATATAATCAACCACTCCAGCGCCATTGTTGAC
>DAIDJW010000045.1 GCA_027451185.1 Candidatus Saccharimonadota bacterium | reverse complement strand
CTCGGCTACTTTAACCGTATTAGCCGCAGCGGTTGAGCCCTGGGCGGTTTTAGCACGGGCGCTAATATTGCCGTAAGATACAATCGTAATAGCTGCAAGGATTGCAATCACAACAATAACGATCAAAAGCTCAACCAGCGTGAAACCGCTCGTCTTCCTTTGATCCTTAAATTTGTTTAATACCATGTTAATTCTTATTGCCTCCTAATTTTTACCTATGATACAAATATACAAGTTTGGCTTTATAAACACAAGTGTTTTCGTAGTTTATTGATCGGCCATGAAATAGAGATTATTAAGGGATACCCATCCGGTATTGACCGACCCTGTGACGGTTATAGTACCGTCAGCACCAACATCACATGTACCGTAGGTGTCCCAAGACGTAATATCAAAGATCAGCCTACCGGCGGGACGGTAGCCAGCAGGTAGCGTAGCGACGACCGTGTTGACCGCACCTGCTTGTATGAAACCCTGTATCATAACCATACCATCGAGTGTTTTAGTGAAACGCAGAGGCGGGTAAGTGCCCGTTGTGTCATAATTTGTCCAAGAGTTTACTAATGTCATATTATTCCAGGCTGTTTTGTTGTATGTGCTGGGCAGAAATAGTAGCTGAAGCGTTTTCCATGAGTTAACGCCCTTTAATGATAGTATGTCTGATTGTGCCGTTGATCGTCTGATTACACCGTCACCCCATACATCGCTAGAGAGTAGCGGTAGATAGAGGTCGTATTGTGGCGTAATTGAAGTCGGCAAAGTTGCGATGGTGCTTGTTGTGTCGGTGGCCCCACCGCCAACTAAGCCTTTTAGGTAAACTCGACCGACCGAATCAACCACATAAGATGGCAAAGCCCAAGGCGGCGAACCGTATACGTACCAAGGACTTATAGGGGCATAGGTTGTATAACTTACCGATGGCGTTGCTGGCATGTAAGCAATAGTATTGAGCGCAAACCATCCACTTGGTGCGGTTGTTGAGAAGTTAATGTTACCGTCCGTAGTAATGCGAATTTCGCCCAATGCTCCCGCTGAACTACCTACTCCAAATATTAACGGTTCCGACGGTCGGTAGGCGGGCGGCAGGGTAGCTATGATTGTTCCCATAACTGCCGAGCCCGTGTTGCGGACATTACCCTCGATAACCACCAGGCCGGCAGATGTTTTGGTATATGCGGCTGTTTGATAGCCACCGTTCCAGTTCATCCAAAAATTTATAAAGTCGAATTGTATCCACTTCGGAGTGGTGATGCTGGCGGTGCTGGCCGCCGATGAACCGGCGCTGGTGCTGGCCACGACTTGCAGACCGACCGTCTCACCATTATAGAGCGATGTCATAGGAAGGTTGTAGTAGGTGTTGCTGGTGTTAGTGGCGCCTGAAGTCCAGCTGCCGCCATTGAGCTGGTATTGGATGGTATAGGTCGCGGCTGGCGAGGACATTGGCCAACTAAAAGTAACGCCACTGGTTGGGTCATAGGCGGCACTAATTACGGGCGCCGGTGGCACGGTGTTGGAGCCGGCAACAGTGACTGGCGAAATAGATGGCGCGATGCGCGTGGCTTTAGCTGTGGCGGTGCGAGTATAGTTACGGCCGGCCACGGTATTAGATGCCGATAGGGTAACGGATATCGTGTTGAGTCCCGCTAGGGCGCTATTGCGTGCGTCGGTGCTACTAGTGGTGGAGACGGCGACTGTATTGGCAACCGTACTATTTGCCGTGGGATAGTAATCTATGCCCATAGTTAGACTGGTGGTGTTAGATAGTAACTGCTCATCTTGGGTCGCACACATCGCGCCAGTCACTGTCGGGGCGCAGCTGGCTCGCTGCCAAGGCATTGAGCAGACGACGGTCGGGTAGGTTAAGTAGTTAGAGTTGGCGATGACCCGCCTCCACAAAGAGCCACCGCTAATAAAGTAAATAATGTTGACGTGTAGCGTGGCATTTTGCTGAAGGTCTGAGCTGTTGCAGGCGTTTGGTGAATTGGTTAGATAGACTGGTTGGCTGCTGGTTGAGTTTGGGTTGGTCGTAGTCGCAGTGCTGTCAAGAATTAACTCCGGTGTACCAGTGGTGCTGACGTTATAGAAGGCGCCAGTTCCATTGTCGATACCTTGCGGCGAGGTTAAAGTGACATTATTGGTTGCCAAAAAATTACTGCTAGAACGGACGTCGGTTGATATGCGGTCGAGGGCATCTTGGACGCGATAAAGCAAAGTGTCACTTGAGCGAGTTGTTAAGACCTCGCCCGTCATCGATAGGGCGAGGGCGACAAAGGCCCCAATGACCAAAATGACAATTGGTGCAACGACAAGGATCTCAATCAAAGTGAAGCCACGCGAGCGCTGGTGGTTGGAATGGTGTAAATTTAATTTAAATAGACTCATTGGTGACGACTCGTTACCATCTGAACACTGTTATCTGACTCTTGATAGTAATAAAGGTTAAACTTGCGACATTCGGCCGTGCCGGTGCAGAGCGTACCGTCGACTTGAAGCGGCTGGTATACATAAACGTCGTTGGTGCCAGATGGCTGTGGTGTCACGCCGGCTGTAGTCTGAGTGGTATTGGTGGCGGCAACAATACTGCTAACTGTGCCACTAGCGGCGGTCGGTGAAACAACGGCGTTGGGATTGATATCTTGGAGCATTGAAAAATTATTGGCGCTTAGCTGAGCGACTAAATCAGTTGACGGATAGCTTAGCAGGGCGGTTGTGCCTTGGTTGCCGCCATTATAATAATTTTCCAGCGCCGTAGCGATGGTCTCGATATTGGTCTTACGTTGGTTATCGCGGGCATGAAGTTGGCTGCTGCTTACCTCTACGACGCCAAGCACTAATAGAATACCCATAATGGCAATGACGATTATCAGCTCAATAATTGTAAACCCACGCCGGTTAGTCATGCTATTAGCATAAGGATTTTAGGCGTTTTTGACAAGTTAGCTAATCTCGAGCGGCTCTTGTTCAATTTGAATATGGAAAGCGTCGCGCGCGCCGCCGATAATTTCATCACGCGCCAGGGCAAGGTCGTGGTAACCGGTGGCCGATTCGTTGATTAAAACCAAAGCGTTTTTATCGTTGACGCGGATACCGTGCAAAAGCTTGCCTTTAAACCCGGCTTGTTCAATTAGCCAGCCGGTCGGAACTTTATAGCGTCCGTCGCCCATTTCAAACAAAGGTATATCTGGGTATTGAGTGCGAATGTCGGTAAGTTGCCAATCTTCGACAATTGAATTCTTGAAAAACGAACCGGCATTGGGCATAAGTTTTGGGTCGGGTAGTTTGTTGGCGCGGATGTCTAGGACGGCGTTGCGAATAATCTCAAGTGTATATAAGGTAATTTTGTGGTCGTCGAGATATTTTTGCAAAGAGTCATAAAAAGGCGGCTGCGGCGAACTTTTTGATAATTTTAAATTCACACTGGTGATGATATATCGACCGGCGCTATCGCTGCGAAAAATACTGTTGCGATAAGAAAAGCCGCACTGCTCGGTGGTTAAAGTAACGAAAGTTTCAGTCTGGGTGTCGTAAGCTTCGAGCGATTGCATAGTATCGGCAATTTCTTGGCCGTAAGCGCCGACGTTTTGCACTGGCCCGGCTCCAGTGGTGCCGGGAATGCCTGACATCGCCTCGATCCCTTGAAGCCGCATCTGTACGGCGCGCTGCACGACACTGTCCCATATTTCACCGGCGCCAATTTTAATGGTCGTCGAAAAGCTATCATCGGCTACAACTTCAAAGCCCGGAATACGCACGTGAATAATTAAACCCTGGTAGCCTTCGTCGTGAGCTACCACATTACTACCGCCGCCCAAAACAAAAAACGGTAATTGGTTTGTTTTGGCGTATTGGTAGGCCTGGGCGACATCATCGGTGGTGTGAACTTCGGCAAATGCTTTGGCTGGCCCACCTAATTTAAAGGTTGTGAAGTTT
Source organism: Candidatus Saccharimonadota bacterium (assembly GCA_027451185.1). Classification (GTDB taxonomy): domain Bacteria; phylum Patescibacteriota; class Saccharimonadia; order Saccharimonadales; family Saccharimonadaceae; genus DAIDJW01. The sequence goes on along the minus strand of DAIDJW010000045.1, from coordinate 748 downwards.
TTTAAGGGAATAGCTGCATGAATATCCATAGATATTTTGAGTATAACAAAAATCTGCTATCATAAGTCTAACTCGTATAAAAATAAAAAAGGAATAATAACATGCAAAGAAGTAGTATCGATAAGCTAGTTTCCACAATCGGTGTGGTGATTGCTCTTGTTTTAGCACTGGCCGCTGGGGGCTTGGTCTACGCTTACGATTTTGTGCACGGTCAAGTTTACGATCAACTGTCGGCCGAGAAGATTTATTTTCCGAAAACTAGCGATACTGCTTTTACGTCCCTGCCAGCTAAAGACCAGGCGGCGACTAAGCCCTATGCTGGCCAACAGCTAGTTAACGGCTCTCAGGCCGACGTCTTCGCCAACAACTACATTGCCGTTCACCTGCAAAATATCGGCGGCGGTAAGACGTATTCTGAATTAAGTGCCGAATCACTAGCTAACCCCGGTGACGCCGCTCTAGCTGGTAAGGTTAATACCGTCTTTAAGGGTGAAATGTTGCGTGGCGTATTATTGAACGCCTATGCCTTTGACACGATGGCCGTCGTAGCTTGGTGGTCGGCGGTTGTGGCGTTGAGTGGATCGGTTATCTTTGCCGTCTTAGCGGCACTTGGTTTTAGTCATGCTCAACTAGCTTCGCGCCCAAGCCGTAGGGCGAGCCGCCGTCGCTAACTAGCGTTATAGGGGTGACTATGTTAAAATAGTCACCGTATGCGCCCGTAGCTCAGCTGGATAGAGTGTTTGGCTTC
>DAIDJW010000044.1 GCA_027451185.1 Candidatus Saccharimonadota bacterium | reverse complement strand
GCTGCTTGGCGTGTTTGGCCCTACTTGCAGGCCAATGATCAAAATTTGCGCTGCTGGGTATAGCTGCTTAATGGTGCTAAGGCTGTATAGGCTACCGGCGGTCAACGAACCGTAGGTTTTGCTCGAAACAAATTCGCAATTTGTTGCATCCCAGTACTGCCACACGTTGTTTTGCACTGGCGCGCCGCCAGGTTGCATGCTTGGGTTGTACGTAAGCGTTGTGTCGGCCATGTAGTCGCCGTTTAGATCGACATCCATAACCAAGTTGGCAGTTTGGCTTAAGTTAAGGGTAGTAAGCTGCTTTGTCCAGTAGCTTGCCTGCGTTAACTGCGCCAAGGTGATACCGGGCGATTCTAGGTATGCCGCCTGGGCGGTAAATGAATTGTCGGTTGCCATTTGCAGCGAAGCGACACCGTAGCCGCTTGGCGCGCCATCGACAAAGCTTGTTGAACCGCCGTTTACGCTGACATCGGCCCACCCAAGTGTGTTGTCGGGGGTAATGTACAGCTGTGTCACGTTGGCGGCGTGGGCAATGGGTACCAAAGCAAGCGCGATGATACCGGTCGCGACTGACAATTTACTGACTAATCTCATAGATTCTCCTGTTTTTGTCTATTACGTAATACGTTGCCCATATTATACATAACCATATGCGGTATGTACAACATCTACCTGAAAAAATAGTCAAAATAAAATACCCCAAAGCTAGGGGCATAATTATATGTGGTGGCGCCTCCCAGACTTGAACTGGGGACACAAGGCTCTTCAGGCCTCTGCTCTACCAACTGAGCTAAAGCGCCACAATAATGCTTAGTTTACACCGTAAGCCTGGTGGTTCACTGCGCTTGCAGAGGCAATCTCTGCTCTACGACTACCATTGCCGCTGCTACGCAGCTGGAGCTAAAGCGCCACAATAGTACTACATGATTTTACTAAAACAGATGTAATTAATCAATAAGCAGCGGCTACTGCGCCATGCCACTGGATGTCGAAGCATTTGCCGTGCCGCTCCATGCCCAGCCGCTGGTGTTACCATCGGCATAGTTTGACGAGCCGTTGCTCACCATAAGTGCGTCGACATACATAGTAGTGCCACTTGCAACGGGCGGGTAAAAACGCAGTTGGAACGTAGTTGCCCCACTGGCCGTGAGTGTCGTGCTGACCCGCTGCCAGCCATTAAGGTTAGAGCGGTTGTAGCATACATACGTGAACGACGAGCCATTGTACCAGGCGGCGTCCTTGTTGCCAGAACTGCACGTGCCGCCCGTCATACCGTTTGCACTGCTTGTTAAGTATACGTAGGCACTTACGTAATAGGTACCTGCGCTTGGTACACTAACCGCTGCGAGTAGGTATGAATCTGACACGGTAGTTGTAGACACCGACACCATCGCCGCGTGCGTGCCGTTGTAGGCCTTTGTCGTGGTGACACTGCCCACATAGCCGGTTGCCGAAGCGTAAGCCCAGCCGTTGTTTAACAGGCCCGTTTCAAGGCTTGGATTTAGCGCGTAATTGGTGATTGGCGCGACACCATCTACCGAATGACCTGGGCAACCACCCCGGGCCGGCGCGGGCGTTGTGCTACTACCGAACATGCTCACATTATTAGTCGTTGCAGTAAGACAGTAAGTAAGGTAGGTGCCGCCCACTGTGTATTGGTACGAGGTATTTTTTGTGTTCTGGATACTTGCGTCACTCAGCGCGCCTGGGTAAAAGCGGTTAGTAATGCGGTACAGCTCAAGTTGCTTGTTCGCGTTTTCGACCGCTGCTGCCGCAGCCGATTCGTTCGCGCGATATTGCACCCCGTTGTAAGCAACAACGGTAATTACGGCTAAAATGGCGATAACGACAATCACCACTAACATCTCTACCATAGTAAAGCCACGGGTCAATTTACGTTGCCACTGCATACTGCTTATGATTGTAGCAGACTTTTTTGTTGGGGCCTATTTGTAAAATAACCCTGGCGTGCGCTATACTATTTTAGCTATGCGGGTGTCGTATAACGGCTATTATGTGACCTTCCCAAGGTCGAGACGGGGGTTCGACTCCCCCCACCCGCACCAATAAAATAACTCCGCCTATGCGGAGCTATTTTATTATTGTAGGGTATGCACGCGTTAGTCGCGGCGCTCAACCACAATAGTGCATTTTGTCAGTAACGCGGCGGCGGCGCCAAGGGCAGCAAACACCGGCAGCAATACTGCGCCAACGACACCAAACGTCACAGGGAACTCAATAACTGATTCGCCTTGCTCATTTTTGATGATGATCCGGCGCACGTTCCCTTCGTTGATCAGCTGTTTTACCTTTTCGACCACTTGGTCGGCATTTACGCTAAATTCTTCGGTTGATTTTTTAGGTTCGCTCATTTTTTTACCTCACTTTGCACAAAGCCTTTCAGCTGTTGGACAGTGTCTAAAAGCTGCGCGGGGAACACGATCGTGCTGTTCTTTTCGACAGCAATTTCTGTGAGAGTTTGCAAATTGCGGAGCTGCAAGGCAACTGGGTGCGCGGCAATAATATCGGCTGCCTGACCTAACTTTTCAGCACTCATTGCCTCGCCTTCGGCGGCAATAATTTTAGCGCGGCGTTCACGTTCGGCTTCAGCCTGCTTGGCCATGGCACGTTTCATGTCTTGTGGCAGTTCAATGTTTTGAATTTTGACATTTTCGACATCGATACCCCACACCGACGTTTCGGAATCGACGATTTCTTTAATTTTTTCGCTCATGGATTCGCGGTTTGTTAACAGCTCGTCCATTTCGGCGGCCCCAGCCACATCGCGGAGCGCCGCTTGTGCAAACTGGCTTGTCGCGTACGTGTAATTGACGGTTTCAAGTACGGCTTTTTCACTGTCAATCACCCTAAAATACACCACGGCGTCAATGTTCACCGTCACGTTGTCCTTTGTAATGACCTCTTGCTTGGGCACATCAATCGGCGTGCTGCGAATATCTACCCTGCGCATTGTTTGAATAAACGGAATTAAAAGCTGCAGCCCCGGTTGGCGGACCCCAGTGAACCGGCCTAGGGTTAGCACGACTCCACGCTCATATTGGTTTACAACTTTAATACACGCCGCTAATAAAACGACTACGACAATCACCCAAAACCAATCCATAACGCCTCCTTTAGCTTACAAGCTTATTGTAGCGCAAGTTTAATCAAGTTACTAATGAGCTGCGAATACCCGATACCTGCCGCGTTCCATAACTTTGGGTACACGCTAACTCCAGTGAAACCCGGGATACTATTAATTTCGTTTAGGTAAATCTGCCCATCCGCATCTGCTAAAAAGTCAACACGGGCCATGCCGCGGCAATTGGTCGCCTTGTACGACCTAATTGCCCACTCGCGAATCTGTTCTGTTGTCGCTTGACTTAGCCGCGCCGGTATAAAAAACTGGGCCGCAGAGTCTTGGTTATATTTATCTTCAAAATCATGGAATTTCGCCCCAATCACTATTTCACAGATATCGGTCGCGCGTGGCGTGGCGTTACCAAGCACTGCGACCTGAAATTCATTGCCCGTAACGGCCTTTTCAATCAATACTTCCGTGTCGTGTTGGGCCGCAAGGTCAATCGCCGCTTGCCATTGCCCTGCGTTTTCCACCCGGCTCACACCCATGGACGACCCTGCCCTCGATGGTTTGACAAATACCACACCGCCAAATTCATTTTGTATTTCCTTGTAACTAGGTGCCTTAGTTTCGGTGTTCCAAACACGCCATGGTACAACAGGCACGCCCGCATCGCGCGCTAAGCGCTTTGTCATATCCTTATTCATCGTGACCGCAGCGCCTAATACAGTCGGGCCGACATATGGAATATTGAGTAGTTCCAGTAAACCCTGTATGGTGCCGTCTTCGCCAAACTTGCCATGAAGCACCGGAAACGCCACATCCACGGTCAGTTGATCGCTGCCGGCGTAAAAATGCCCGTCGGCCAAATCCAAAATAACCGCGGCATCAGTATCGTTTGCCTCGCGCACGGTATCAACTAAGCGCCATTCGCCCCCTTTTGTAATTGCCACCAATGTGACGTTGTACTGGCCTTTATCGATTGCCTCAAAAACATTGCGCGCCGAGTTTAACGACACTTCATGTTCGCTCGATTTTCCGCCAAAAAGTAACAACAGGTTTATCATGCTCATTTATTCAGTATACCCCGCAAGTGCAGGGTTCGGCGTATAATAAGAGACATGAACCGGGAGCCGCTGGCCGAACGAATGAGGCCGCAGAGTTTGGACGATGTAATTGGGCAATCGCATTTGTTAGCTAATGGCGGGATCTTAAGGCAGATTGTGAAAAAGAAAGAACCGGTAAGCCTGATTTTATGGGGGCCACCAGGGACCGGTAAAACCACGTTGGCGCGTATTATTGCCAAAGAAGTCAATGCTGAATTTATAGAAATGAGCGCCGTGACAAGCGGTAAAAAAGACGTTGAAAAAGTAGTCGAGCACGCCCGCCAAAACTGGAACCTAGGACTCCGTACGATTTTGTTTGTAGACGAGATCCACCGTTTTAACAAAGCCCAGCAAGATGCCTTTTTGCCGCATGTGGAAAGCGGCTTGATTACATTAATTGGCGCGACCACCGAAAACCCGAGCTTTGAAGTGATTAACCCGCTATTAAGCCGCAGCCGCGTGTTGGTGCTGCAGTCGCTCAGCAAAGACGAAGTAAAATTGGTCGTCAAACGCGCGCTCACCGTACTCAAAAAACAAAAAGCATTTACACCCGAAGCGATTGATTACGTGGCGGAACTAAGCGGCGGCGATGCCCGCGTGGCGCTGGGCAACGTGGAGCTCGCCCTTAGTATTAACGACAAAAAAGTCACGCCCGACATTGTGCGCGTGGCCACCCAAACCAAACTACCCGGCTACGACAAAAAAGGCGACATGCACTACGACGTCATTAGCGC
>DAIDJW010000043.1 GCA_027451185.1 Candidatus Saccharimonadota bacterium | reverse complement strand
AAAGAGGCGGTTCAAAACGCGGTCTCGATTGCCTCGACCGCAGCGACGATGGGCGCATTAGTAGTGGATGTACCCGAGCCGCAGGCGCCGGCCGCCCCAGCTGGTATGGGCGGCAGCATGGGCTTCTAAAAAGCCGCGCTATAAAAAATACTCCCCAGCTTACGGGGAGTATTTTTTATAGGAGCTAAATTAAGCGGCTTGGTTTTGGTCGTCGTTTGACGATAGATAATCAATCTCTTTGATGATATCGAGCAGTGCTTCGGCGCGACGGGTTTCGTCGGTGATTGCTTGAGCAGCTTCGTGCGCTGGGGCAATTAGCGATCGGTCGTCGGTGCTACGAATAAGTAGTAGGTAAGCGTCAAACTTTTCGTCAGCCGGTAAATTTAATTTATCGACTAACGGCCGTAGCTCGTCGATAGCGTCTTTTTTAATGTTCGGTAAATTATCGTCACCGCCTACACTAGCCGTCGGCACGTTGGTGGGGGTAGCCGGCGCCGGACTAACCGCTGGTGCTGGATCGGGTGTTGGCATTGTCGGTGCCGCTGGTGTTTCTTCAAACTGCATCGGCTCTGGGTCGGGCGTGTTTACCACGCCAGCCAAAGCCTGCGCCAGCTCCTGGTCGTCGCTAATTGGTTGTGTCGCTTGTGTTGGTTCAATATCCATAGCCCACCTAAATAATGCTTATGATTCTGTTAGAAACAGTGTATCATAAGTACATAATACTGTTCAACAGGTGGGATAAGATGCTTGACGATGAAAATGTTTTAAAACAACGCGACCTCAGCGGAGCTTTGAATGTTGCGGCTGAGGAATATCAGCAAACTCAATTTGAACCGAAAATTAATAACGGCGAGCACGACGGCCGACAGCTAACGTCGGTTATTGTAACGGGCATGGGCGGGTCGGCTTTAGCGGCTCTGCTATTAAAAAGCTGGCTCAAGTCGCAGCTAAAGCTACCATTTGAGGTAGTGCGGGGCTATGACTTACCGCAATACGTGAACCAAAATACACTTGTAATTGCTAGCAGCTACTCGGGCAATACCGAAGAAACCTTAAGCGGACTGGCCCAGGCCCAAGCGCGCGGGGCGCAAGTGGCTATCTTGGCTTCCGGCGGCAGCCTGGTTGAAACGGCCGAGGCCAAAGAAATTGCTTTTGTCCAAATACCGAGCGGTCTGCAGCCGCGCATGGCTGTATTTTATAACCTAAGCGGCCTAGTTAGCCTATTGGCACATTTTCAAGTTATACCGCTGGAAACACTTAACGAAATTAAATCACTCGGTGCCTGGCTTAAGACCGAAACAACCAACTGGCTAGCTTCGACACCAACGGCCGATAACTATGCTAAGCAACTGGCGCTAGAGGCGGTTGGTAAGTCAGCTATTTTTTATGGTGGCGCTTTGACGGCTCCGGTCGCTTATAAATGGAAAATTAGCTGGAACGAAACCGGCAAGAATCTTGCTTTTTGGAACGAATATCCAGAAGTAAACCACAATGAGTTTATGGGCTGGACATCACACCCAGTCGAAAAACCGTTTGTCGTTTTTGACATCATTAGCAGTTTTGAGCATCCACAGATCTTGAAGCGTTTTGAGATTTCCGACCGTCTGCTGTCGGGTCAACGACCAAAAGCGATTCCGATTAACCTAAAAGGCGAAACGCCAATTGCGCAACTGCTGTGGGGCAGTATTCTAGCCGATTTTACGAGTATGTATCTGGCGGTCCTGAACGGCGTTGATCCTGTGCCGGTCGCCCTAATTGAGCGCCTTAAGCAAGAATTGCGTTAATTTTAACTGTAATAACGTAGGGCCTCGATGGGGTCTTTGCGGGCTGCCCGAACGGCCGGATAAAGACCAAAGATTGTACCAATTAAAACTGACAACCCGAAAGAAACGGCGGCTATCTGCCAATTAAAGCTCGGATAAAACGGTAAGGCCGTACTAATCATGAACGCCAGGCCGTAGCCGGCAATATAACCCAAGAAACCGCCGCTTAGGCTAAGCGCTAGGGATTCAATCAAAAACTGCCAAACAATATCAGTCGTGTGGGCGCCGATGGCTTTGCGAATACCAATTTCACGCGTCCGCTCGGCTACGCTAACCAACATAATATTCATAATACCGATGCCGCCGACAAAAAGTGAAATAGCGGCGATTGATGTTGTTACTCCTACAACAGCATAGAAAAGCTCACTTGTAGGTTGGGAGATATCGCTATTAGCCAGCACCGTAAAGTCTTTGTCGCCAAAATGTTGGGCCGACAAGGTTTTATTAATACTACTAACAACCGACGTTAAATTAGCTGCGGAGTCGCTGCGAATGTTAATTTGTTGGATTTGGGCCGAGCCGTTGCTTAGCTGGCGACCAATATCCTGGCCAATAATAATAGCGTTGTCGAAATCAATATTGTTGTAGTTGATTGGTTGGTTAAGCGGCTTCAAAACACCGATAATTGTAAAATTATAGCCGCGGATGTAGGCGGTCTGACCGAGGGCATCGGTTGTCCCAAAAATGATACGTGCTAAATTCGAACCAACTACAGCGGTGTTCTGGCTAATATTGGAGTCTAAAAATTGCCCAACATCAAGCTGCAGTCCGTCGACCGAACTCAAGGCTGGGGTGGTGGAAACAATTGGCGTACCGGCGGGCGCGCTGTGCTGACCGGTAATAGTACTGTTGATAACACTTATCGGAGCAATCTCTTTAACGTGAGGTAAGGCGCTGATTGCCGCTACGTCACTGTCGGTTAGGGTGCTGGTGGCATAATTTTGGCCTTGGGGCACAGTAATGTCGGTTAAGAAATTGGTACGTGACGGCCCCGGGCGAACAATAGCTAAATTGCCGCCAAGATTGCTAATTTGCTGAGCGACAACCTGGCTGGCGCCGTCACCCAGGGACATAATTGTTGTAATACTCGCAACGCCAATCGCGATGCCCAGGATGGTTAATAAGGTTCGCGAACGATTAGAACGCAATGAATGGCGGGCATTTTGCAGGTGTGACGACAGTAGAAATCGGCTCATTGGTGGTACTCCTCGGCGTGTCGTGCTGGCGCTCGGTTTTTGGCGATTTGTTGACGCTTACGAACAGCAACTTTTAGCTTGCGACGATCGACCTTAGACAGTGTCGTGACGACCGGCTTAGTCTGGGAGTTGGCTGCCTGGTTATCAGTCGACGGCCGAACCACCATAGCTAGTGGGCGTTTGAATTCGACCGATGGCTGGCCAAGTAGAGAATCGGTATCGCTGGCAATTTTTCCGTCGAGCATGGTTATGACGCGGCTAGCGTAGGTAGTCAAGTCGGGGTTATGGGTGACCATGATAATGGTATTGCCGCGCTGGTGAAGGTCGGACAACTCTTCCATAATGATGTGGCTGGCGCGCGAATCTAGGTTACCGGTTGGCTCGTCGGCTAGAATAATCGACGGATTATTGACTAAGGCCCGGGCAATCGCTACGCGTTGAGTCTGACCGCCTGATAGTTGGTATGGCAAAAAATACTCTCGTTCGTTCAAGTGAAAGGTGGCCAACATTTCGCTGGCTTTTTTGAGGCGTTTTATATGGCTCAAGCCACCCTTATAAGTTAACGGCAGCGCCACGTTTTCAATTACCGTTAGACGATTGATAAGGTTAAAACTTTGAAAAACGAAACCAATTTGCCGCGATCGAATCCGCGCTAGTTGTCGTTTTGATAGCGTATTAACCGCCCGGCCTTCCAGTTGGTAGTCGCCCTCAATCGACGTATCAAGCAGTCCTAAGACGTTAAGGAGGGTCGTCTTACCACTACCGCTAGGCCCCATAATCGTCACAAACTCGCCTTTGTTGATTGTCAAATCAACGCCGTCAAGGGCATACTGCTCAGCGTCGCCCACCCCGAAGTGTTTTTTCAGGCCCCGAAGAACAATTACTGGCGTGTTTGTGCTTTCTGTCATGCTCTATGTATTATGCACTGTTGGTCGTGTCGGTTTCAACTGAAAAGTTTGCTAAAATTAGTAAGGTTCGGAGGGATGCAAGAGTGGTTGAATTGGCACGCCTGGAACGCGTGTATAGTGCAAACTATCCAGGGTTCGAATCCCTGTCCCTCCGCCAAAATAGAACTTATTGATATACAGAACGCTATATATAGCGTTGTAAATAATAAACAGTACGCTATAGGTGTTGTTTGTGACCTAAATCATGTGTGGTGAAAAATACACAGACCAAAGGCTTGCTATGCTACATATAGTGGCCTATAGTCATACATAAGCACTACATATGTAGTACTGCCACCAAAATAGACATTTAGCAAGTTGGAATAACGGCCGTTACGTCGGTATTCTTACTGTACCCACGGGGAGAGCGGAGGTGTATGTTTTGGCTAATAATATAAATCAAAACAGTTGTAGTATAGGGGATTCAGTATGACCGAAATTCAGGTTGTAAAACGCGATGGCACCCGCGAACCATTCGACGCCAACAAGATTAACCTTGCTTTGGTGCAGGCTAGCGAAGGATTGCCCGACCAAATTAGTAAGGTGGTACAAGTTGCTAGCGAACTGCAGTTGACATTATTTGATGGTATTACCAGCGAGCAACTCGACGAGGCGGTGATTCAGACGGCTTTACAAAATGTTAAAGACGATCCCGATTTTGATAAAATTGCCGCTCGTTTGTTGCTAAAAAATATCTATAAGAATACTCTGGGCGACTATGCCAACGCGACTGAGTTAAAGAAACTCCACGCCGAAAACTTTCCAAAGTTTATTAACCAAGGCGTCGCCGATAACTTGCTTGATAAGCGCATGAACGACGGTCGGTTTGATTTAAAGAAACTCGGCAAAACTCTTGAACCGGAACGTGATGACCTAAGTAAATATTTGGGCGTTATTACTAACAAAAACCGTTACGCCCTTCGTAAGCAGAGCGGTGAGCCAATTGAGGTGCCGCAGTTTACGCACATGCGGATTGCGATGGGATTGAGCTTTAATGAACCCGACCCAACGGCTGCGGCCATCGA
>DAIDJW010000042.1 GCA_027451185.1 Candidatus Saccharimonadota bacterium | reverse complement strand
GGACTAAGTTAGGCCGCCGACATTTACTTTTGAGGGCAGCTGTCGGATAATAAGTCTGTCAATAACCATAAGGAATATACTCTATGGAATCTAATGATGTGCATTCAGCGCCAACCACGGTCGAGCCACCGGAGCCGCCTGTCGCGACTGCGCCCGATAGTCCAGCGCCATTAAGGTCTGAAACTTCACCTAATCCAAAAACCAAACAACCGCGCCGAGGCCTAACTATCGCCGCGTCAATCTTGGCCGTTTTGGTTATCGCGGCTGGCGTTTTTTACGGACTCTGGGCTACGTCGGGACATAACTCAACGGCTGACGTAAAACAGTCAACCGCCACTACGTCGGTTACTGCTACCCTTAATAAGTCAGTTGATGACGCTACTAGCATTATGACAAGTAACATTAACAGTGAAGCCGGCTTGACTAATACCGATGATAGCAACGCCGCCACCGACGCCAGCAATAGCTCAGCTACCGTAGGAGATAGTATTAATGAAAACACCTTCTAAAATCATGGCCTGGGCGGCCGTGGCGGCCCTAACGATTGTGGCGACCTTGTCAATGGCCGTGCCGGTCCTAGCGGATCCTCAAACAAGCCCAACCACCACTACACCTAGTACTTCTAACACCACCAATACTACCAATACTACCAATACTACCGCTGGCAACGGTACGGCTGTTTGCCAACAAATTCAAAACCTAGATACCACCCGCCAGGCAGCGATTGCCGCCAAAATTACGGCTATGCAAAGCGATTTTGGTAATCGAATTAACGGTATTGAAAGTCAACAGCAAACAGTTGACGCAAAAATTAGCGCTGCTCGGGCAAAAGCTCAGGCTGCTTTTGAAAATAAAATTCAGAAGTTGCTGCAGCATAGTGGGTTAAGCGATAGTCAAAAAACAGCTATTTTAGCCTTCCAGACCTCAGTCGAGCAAGCCGAAAAGACGCGCCAGGACGCTGTCGATAGCGCCCGCACTACTTATCGCAATGCTTTAATTGAAGCTGTTGGCAACTACCAAAACAATCTAGCAACTATCACCGATACTTTTAAAGCGGCTATCGCTACAGCCTTCACGACTGCCGAAACTGGCGGTTGCGACTCGGCAGCGCTAGCGACTTTGCGTATTGATGTTAGGGCGGCCCGGACAAACTTTGCCTCGCAGCGTGTTGCCGACAAAGTTTCCTCGGACATTAAAAGCCTGATGCAAACTCGCAACCAGGCTATTCAAGATGCTAATGCCACCTTTGCTAAAAGCGTCAGCGGTTATAGCGCAACGCTCAAAAAAGCCCTCGATAGTTAAATTAGTTATTGTTTTTAAGGATAATTCGGCCGCGCTTTAAGTCCAGCACGCCTTGCTGCTTAAGTTTTTTAAGGGTGCGGCTAACAGTTTCACGCGCCAGACCAGTTTGCGAGGCAAGTCCGGCCTCAGTGATACTAATACCTTCGTCGCCGCCAAAGCGGGCCTGCATAATATTTAGTTCCTGGATAATTCTTCCTTCGGCGGTACCTTCCATAAGGCGTGCCAAACGCATCAACAATCCGTCGGTGCCGCGGTAAACGCGCGCCAGAAGGTCAAACAAGACGTCCGGATTTTTTTTGACATACTGTAAAACTTCGTCGGCCGGGGCGATACGAACTTTAACTTTAGTGTGGGCTTCAAAGAAAAACGGGGTTGGTTCATCAGCGGTCGCCGTTGACATAGGAAAGAAGGCCTGCGGCTTAAATAAGTTCAGAATCAGTTTATCACCCGACTCGGCAATATCGTACTGAGCTACGGTTCCCTCGTCGATCAAGAAGATTGGCGGTTTTGAGCCGGCTTGAATTAAAATATCGCCTTTTTCGAAAGTTTTTTCGGGAAAACGCTCAAAGAAAATCGCTACTTTTTCTGGTACGGTCATTGATACGGCGTACCATCTGTTAATTTGATTAGTCATTTAAGCCTCACTGCCAATGGCGTCTTGAATGTTATTAAAACCGTCTTGAGCTAACAGTTCCACCAGTTTACAGTTAATCTCCCCCACTAGTTGCGGTCCTTGGTAAATAATACCAGTAACTAGCCCCACAAGGCTAGCACCAAATTTAATTTTTCGATAAGCGTCTTCGGCCGAAAAAATACCACCGACACCAATAATAATCAATCGTCGTCCATACTGTCGGTAGGTTTGTCGAATTAGCCGGTCGCTGGACCGCTGAACCGGCTTGCCGCTCAGGTTGCCCTGGATGGTTGGACTAATATCAATGCCAGCACGGTTTTTTTGTAAATTGCTGATTGTCACGCCGGTAATTCGGTGCTTAACAATGACGTCTAAAAGCTTTTGGAAGTCCAGCCAATCAAGGTTGCTGGGCATTTTTACAAATACTGGCGTCGTTAATTTAAGTCTGTCGACGCCTTTTAATAAGCGGTTAAGCTTCACCGGTTCAGTAAATGGCTCGCCGCCAAAGGTATTAGGGCAAGAAATGTTAAGCTCGATTATCTCGGCCTTATCACCAAGTTGCTTCAGGCAGTCTAGGTAATCTTTAATGCCAGCCTCGTCGCTGGCGGTCTGGGCGTCGTTGGTGCGCGCCACCGACACGACAAGCGGCAACCCGGCTGGCCGCTTGCTGGCCGCCAGCCGCCTAGTAATGGTTCGACTGCCGTCGTTTGGCAGTCCAGCGTTGACGACCAGTGATTTTTCGGTCGGTAAACGATGAAACCATGGCCGCGGGTTACCAGCACAAAAGCGGTTGGTGATTGATCCGCCGGTCATAAAACCGAACCCAATCGCCTCCATTAGCGGTGGTAACTGGATGTTTTTATCAAAGCCGGCCGCTAAGCCGACTGGGTTTTTAAAATGTAAACCGGCAATATCTTGAGCTAGGTAGGTGTCGTTGCGGTAGGCCCACAAATGTTTAATCAGCTGGCGTAATAAGCCGCTTTTTTGGACGATCATTCCCAGTTTAACGGTAGATGTATGGACACTGTCTGGTGGGTGGCGAAACATCAACGGCTTGGCTACGTGTCGGTAAATACCCGCACTAAGCGCTCGAATAAGTGAACTCATTAACTGAACCTCACCGCCACTGCGGTCTAATGCTATTACACCTATCGTAGCCATATATTTATTATGAAGCTGTGATATAAATCACACAAGTGCTAAGTTAGCCAATCCGAAAATTCATCTATTATCTTTGCTATAGATAGAGACAAACTTAAACATTTTCAGTATCATTATTAACGTGAGTAAAAATATCCTAAGTATCAATGCCGGTTCGTCGAGTGTTAAATTGACTGTCGCAGACGCTGAATCCCTCGAAGTATTCTTTGAAGCCTCGGTTGACAACATCGGCCCGGACGCCAAACTAACCACTAAAGTTAACAATAATAAGCAAAAAGACGCCATTCAGGCCAATAGTTCAATCGAAGCTATCGATGCCATTTTACAGGCCGTCCAAACGGTCGCCGATTTTGAATCAATCGTGGCCGTGGGTCACCGGATTGTTCATGGCGGCGGCCACAGTGAAACAGCGGTCCTGGTCGACGATGCCCTGATTACCGACCTAGAATCGTTTGCCGATTTTGACCCCGAGCATGCCCCGGCGGCCCTATCTATTATCGAGCACTTAACAACCAAGCTGCCGCACGCCAGGCAAGTTACCTGTTTTGACACCGCTTTTTTCCACGATATACCTATGGTTGCTCAGACTGTCGCTCTGCCGCGCGAGTATCGCGCCCTGGGTATGCGCCGCTATGGTTTCCACGGCTTGTCTTACACCTACCTGCTTGAACAGCTACGCGAGAAATATGGCGACCAAGCCGCGAATGCCAAAATTGTTTTTGCACACCTGGGTAGCGGCTCTAGCTTAGCGGCCGTATCAAGCGGTAAGGCTGTCGATATGACAATGGGCTTTACGCCGACCTCTGGCGTGGTGATGAGTTCACGCTCGGGCGACGTTGACCCTGGTTTGGTTGGATTTTTAGCTCACCACACCGGCATGACGGTTGACGAGTGGACGACCATGACCAATAAGAAATCTGGTTTGCTGGGTGTCTCGGGCTTAACTGCCGACATGAAAACCCTACTTGACCGCGAGGCTGAGGGCGACCAAGCGGCTGCCGAGGCTGTGGAGCTGTTTATCTACAGCGTCCAAAAAGCTATCGGTGCTCTGACGGCGGCTCTTGGCGGTATTGACCGGCTGGTTTTTGCTGGTGGTATTGGTGAGCAATCGTTTATTTTGCGCCGTCGGATTTGTGAAGATTTGGGTTATTTGGGCATCGCAATCGACCAAGCGGCTAATGACGCCCAGTCCGAAGTCATTTCATCAGCCAGCGCCCGTATTCCCGTGAATGTTATTCCGACCAATGAGAATTTGGTTATTTTGAAGCGAGTTAAAGCACTGATACAAGATTAAAAAGGGGGCAACATGGAGACAAACGATCAACCGTTAGCGGTCGAGGAGCTTAACAAGTTAAATGCTTATTGGCGCGCCGCCAACTATTTAGCAGTTGGACAGATTTATCTGCGCGACAATCCGTTATTGAAGCGTCCGCTTGAGATGCGCGATATTAAAAAAATGATCTTAGGTCACTGGGGCACCACGCCCGGCCAGAACTTTATTTACGCCCATTTGAACCGCGCCATCAAAAAATACGACCTGAATATGTTGTATATTTCGGGCCCGGGACACGGTGGTCCGGCACTGGTTGGCAATACCTATCTGGAAGGCACTTTCAGTGAGTATTACCCAGAGGTAACGCAAGACGAAGCCGGCATGAAGAAGCTCTTCCAGATGTTTTCTTGGCCGTATGGTCTGTCAAGCCACGTTTCACCTCAAGTACCCGGTTCAATGCACGAGGGTGGCGAGCTCGGCTACTCGTTAGCTCATGCTTTTGGAGCGGTGTTCGACAACCCTAGCCTGATTACGGCTTGCGTGGTCGGTGACGGTGAGGCCGAAACCGGTCCGCTGGCTACATCGTGGCACTCCAATAAATTGCTAAATCCTAAGACCGATGGTGCGGTTTTGCCAATTCTGCACCTGAACGGTTATAAGATCAGCAACCCGACAATCTTGGCCCGTATTGAACACGAGGAGCTCGAGCAGC
>DAIDJW010000041.1 GCA_027451185.1 Candidatus Saccharimonadota bacterium | reverse complement strand
TGGCACCCGGTAAACCTCGGCTCCAAAGTCCATAAAAACTAGATAGTGGCTTATCAAAAGTACCCGCTAGATTAGTTTCGCCAACCGCCCAACTTAATTTAAAGGTGTTAACCCCGTCGTTAATTAAGCCGCCAAAATCATAACGCTCTAATCCCCACTCCTTAGCTTTGCGGATAGCGTACCACTTCAGGGCATAGTTAGCCCTCAGGTCAGAACCCTTTTCGCTCATGCCGCCGTATAATTCGTAGGATGTTTTTTCGCTAATTGCCAGCCACAAAAAAGCCACTGGTTCATCGTCAAAATAGGCCGCAAAAACTGGCGAATGATCTTGTAAAGAGTTAAAGACATCAACGTAATACTGTTCGTCATGTAAGGCAAACTGAGCTCGACCAGCCGTTTCTCGATAAATATCAAGACAACGGTCAAGGTCTTCCCTGGTCTTAACCAGCCTAATACTAATGCCGTCGGCAGCCGATTTACGGATATATTGACGTGTTTTTTTCGACATATCGGCAAGCAGTTGGCTCTCATTTTGAGTTAGATCTAGCAGCACTGTCCGCGACGGCAAAACTCGGTTGGCGCTTGCCTGCCAGCCCTTCGGAGCTGCAAACTCTTCGCTGTCCGGCTCAATCGACAAAGTAACGGCTTTAAAGTGGCGTTTAACGTAGGCAGCCAGATCATCCAAATGCGATGCTTGCCAACCGCTGCCAGTAACGGGGCCGCGCGGTATATAGGCGAAGGCCTTTAGCGGCTGTGGTAGCTTACGAATTAATATCTGAGCCGCCCCGACCAAGTCATCTTCTTCATAGATAAATACCCTGTCGACCGACCAACCGTGGCGTTCTTTGAGCTGTCCCCAACCCCAAAGCTGCAACGGATGGGCACCGTTCTCTAATACGAAATCGTCCCATTGATCTTTGTCGGTCACCTTGTGCATCTCTACCATGCCATCTATTATACCAGCCTCGTCTGTTTCCCAATATCTATACGACGTGATACAATGCTAACAGAGGTGCACAATATAAACTACAGATTATAATTTTCACGTGAAAAATTAAAGATGAAATTAGCCAAAACATACGATCCCAACCAATACGAACCCAATATTTACGCTATGTGGGAAGAGAGCGGCGCTTTTGAGCCAAGCGGTAAAGGCGAACCATTCAGTATTTTGATGCCACCGCCGAATGCCAACGGCAATCTTCACATTGGCCACGCCTTAACAGTAGCGCTTGAAGATATTATGACGCGCTATTACCGCATGCGGGGACGCGATACGATCTATATTCCAGGCGCCGATCATGCCGGTTTTGAAACTTGGGTTGTTTATGAACGAGAGCTTCAAAAAGAGGGTCGTAGCAGATTCGATTTTTCACGTGAACAACTCTACAGCCAGGTCTGGAACTTCGTTGAAAAGCAGCGGGGTAACATGGAGCTACAGTTGCGCGCGCTGGGTGTAAGTGCGTCATGGGACGATCTAGTATTTACCCTTGACGAAAAGGTGATTAAAACCGTTTACGGAACTTTCAAAAGACTTTGGGACGACGGCCTTATTTACAGAGGTGAACGCATCGTCAACTACAGCACCAAGTATCAAACTAGTTACGCCGATATCGAGGTCGAACACAAAGTAGAGAAGGGTAAGTTATGGAAAATTGCTTACCCAACTTACGACCGTGTTGGTGAAATTATTATCGCCACCACTCGTCCAGAGACGATGTTTGGCGACATGGCCGTAGCCGTCAACCCCAACGACGAACGCTACAAGCACCTAATCGGTACACGAGTTTTACTGCCGTTAACCGATCGTGAAATTCCAATTATTGCCGATGATTATGTCGACCCGGACTTCGGTACCGGTGCGGTTAAGATTACACCAGCCCATGACCCGAATGATTTTGAGGTCGGCAAGCGCCACGACCTAGACCGTCTGCAAGTGATTGATTTTAACGGTACGATGATTAACGTGCCGTCACAGTTCATGGGACTGGAGCCAGAAGTTGCCCGCAAGCGCGTCTTAGCGGCCCTTGAAGCCCAAGAGTTGCTGCGCGGTGAAGAAGAGATCGAACATACGGTTGGCTACGACTACAAAAGTGGCCTGCCAATTCAACCATTAATCAAGGATCAGTGGTTCATTAAGGTGCGCAGCTTGGCTGAACGCGCCAAACAAGCCGTGGCTAGTGACGAAATTACCTTTAGCCCAAACAGTAAGAAACATGCTTTAATTCAGTATTACGATAACCTCAAAGACTGGAACCTAAGTCGTCAGATACCTTGGGGTATACCGATTCCCGCTTTTCAAAACGTCAATGACCCCGACGACTGGATTTACGACGAACGGGTCGACGAGCCAATTATTGAGGTCGACGGCAAACAATATCGCCGCGAAGAAGATACATTTGATACCTGGTTTTCGAGTGGACAGTGGCCATTCATTACCACCAACTACTTAACCGACGGCAAACTTAAGCGATTTTACCCAACCAGTGTGCTCGAAACCGGACACGACATTTTATATCCATGGATAGCCCGTATGATTATGCTTGGCTTATATGTTACCGACAAGATACCGTTCAGGCATGTCTATTTGCACGGCTTGGTTCTAGATGAGCATGGCCAAAAAATGAGTAAGAGCAAGGGTAATGTTATTAATCCAATGGAAGTGGTGTCCGAATACGGCTCAGACGCTATGCGACTCGGCATCATCGCCAGTCGTACGGCCGGCCAAAACCAAGCTTTTAGCACCAACCGGGTGATTGCGGGGCGTAACTTCGCCAACAAGCTTTGGAATGTCGCGCGCTTTGTCGAAAATAAGCTTGGCGAGGCCTATAAGGGCGATGGTGCGCCAACGCCTCAAACACTAGCCGACCACTGGATTATCCGCGAGTTACTTAACGGCGCCAGCCTAATAGGTGATAGTGTCGAAAAATTCCGTTTTGCCGAAGCCAGCGAGGCAGTCTACCACACTATCTGGGATAGCGTCGCTGACTGGTATATCGAGTCTAGCAAAGGCCAGGATAATCCAGCATTGCTAGCCTGGGTATTAGATACTAGCCTAAAGATCGCGCACCCCTTTGCGCCGTTTGTTACCGAGACTATCTGGCAAACCCTGCCGTGGCATAACAGTTTATTAATCAACGCCACCTGGCCGGCAGCGATTGACTTCAACGAAATTGCCGCCGGTGAATTTGAACAGCTCCAACAACTGGTTAGCGAGGCCCGTTTTGTCACAAGCGAACTACCAGGTAACCAGCGCTACGGCCTGTTATATGAAGATGACGCTTTGATTCAAGATAATCTTGAGCTAATTAAACAACTAGCTAAGCTAAAACAGGTAAGTCGCGTCGAGTCGGCGCATGGCCTGAGGTTAGCCACGAGTGGTCGCCAAGCATGGTTAGATGTCGACGAAGATACCCTGTCGCAACATGAAACCAATCTCGAGATTCGCTTGGCCGAGGCTCATGCTGAAATTAAAATTTTAGAACAACGCTTAGCCAACGAAAACTATTTAAGCAAAGCACCGGCTAATCTAGTCGAGGACAGCCGCCGGTTATTAACCGACAAAAAAGCTCTAGCCGACAGGCTAGAGCGCGAACTGCAAGTTATCCGTTAAATTGATGGCCAGTGATACTCGCTATCAGCATCTGAGGCGTAGGACTTACGTTTACGACCATTAGAATTTTCATCGTCACGTGGCAAAACGCGTGGTTGGGCCGAGTTAAATCCAGCCGTGTTGTTAAATCCGGCTTGTTCGATGTGTGTATGTAGCGGTTGAGTATTTAGGTTGGCCAAAGCTTCAATCGAGCCGTAAGTAACAGCAACAGCCGGCACGGCGACCGCTATCGTGGCTACCCGCTCCAGACTAGTGTCGTGGGCTACAATACCGAACATCATGGCGGCGGTCATTAGTAGTGGTAGTGGGTTTATCGATTCAAAGTGCATGTTTATTTTTAAAGTGTTATATAGCTAATTTAGCATAACCTTTTAAAAATGTCAAGTTAGTGTCAAGGTATTATTCGTGGTGATAGGGGTGGCCCAAGTTAATCGCTTGAGCTCGATATAACTGCTCGATTAAAATTAGCCTTACTAATTGATGCGGAAAGACGAGCTTCGATAGTGACCACATCAAGTCGGCTCGCTGGCGCACGCTATCATCAACACCATAGGCGCCGCCTATAGTCAAAACTATCTTGCGGCCATTAGCCAGCTGTTGATCGAGAACGCGCGCCACAGCAGGCGAATCAAGTTGCTGACCGCGCTCATCAAGCAAGATTACATAGTCGTTGGCATTCAGGCGATTTAATAGCCGCCCAGACTCGTCATGGCGGGCGCTGAGCCCGTTTAACGATGAATGAGCCAGAAGCACCCATTCGGCACCATATGCCGGCTGTAAGCGCTTAGAAAAACGCTCGATACCTTCAGCCACCCACGGCTCATGTTTTTTACCGATTGCTAAAATCTTAAGTGCCATCTAAAAACTCAATAAATCAGCAATTGCGGCCAGAGCTTCGTGATCCGGCTTGGCGTTCGGATCTGGTACGAAGTGAAATTCCGATGGCGTCGAGAAAGGCACCAGGTGAACGTGGGCATGCGGCACGTCGTATCCAATAATTTGCTCGCCAACATATGGTACGTTTAGTTTTTCACGTAGGTGAACGGCGATCTTGCGGGCTGTCGCCATGAGGTTAGCGTAGTCGTCCTCACTCAAGTCCCAGACAAAAGCTACCTGGGTTTTCGGCACCACCAGGGTATGTCCGGTCGAGATGGGGTGGATATCTAGAAAGGCAATCACTCGCTCGTCCTCGTAAATTTTATGAGCCGGTATTTCGCCCCCTATGATGCGCGTAAAGATTGATGGTTCCATGTATCTATTGTAGCCCTAAGATCAACCCATCACCAAATGAAATAGCCCGCCGAAATAACCGGTAGGGGCTATTCCAGCGGACTTTCCCGGGGCAGGAGGCGCGCGATGGCTATGAGGCCAGCGGCGGGCAGGGGCGGTTTTTCCGCGCCGGGCGGGTTGGTGTGTGGCGCGAAGCGCTGAGCCCCGCGCAGGCGGCGCGCATCGAGCGTGACCATGGCGAGGTGATGGGCAGGCAGATC
>DAIDJW010000040.1 GCA_027451185.1 Candidatus Saccharimonadota bacterium | reverse complement strand
CAGTCGTGGCTCCATTTTTATTTAGATAAAGCCGAGCCCCGCAGCGACTATCGGCTAAGAGTTGCGAAATACAGATATCTTTGCTATAATTCACTACTGATATGGCTAAGAAGAACACAAAGCGAAAATTAGTTGGTTTGGTGAGCGAGCTTTCGGGACACCGTACTTATTACACGACCAAAAACACGCAGAACACGACTGAAAAGATCAGCCTTAAAAAGTATGATCCAATCGCTCGCAAGCACGCAACTTACACCGAGACCAAAAAGAACCTTGGTCGCAACGAAGTTAAAGCTCGCAAGGGTTAATCGGTATTTGTTTCTGATTGTTCATCTAGCGTCTGGGCTAACCAGGCGCTATTTTTGACCATCGTCTCGAGTAGGTGTGTCGACAATTTGGCGTGCAAAGAATAAATATAGACCGAGTTTTGGTAAATCTCGATTGCCAGTGGCCAAAAATGGGCTGAAATCACCCTCAGTACTGCCGGTGGCAACAACTGCTCAATGTCGTACAAATAATCCAAATGCGAATGTAGCTCGTAATGATCATTAAACTCTGAGGGTTCACCGGTTGGGTGTACTGGCTGCAAGGTATTAAGCGCTTGAAACAAATGATTGTACTCGGTCTGACCCTTAGGTTTAATAAATATATGCGGCGCAAAATGTTCATCAGCCAAGCCAGTCTGCATAATTAGCCATTGGCGGCGAACGACATTATGATTAGCGTCAAGGCTAACGTCCAGACGGTCGACAATCTGAATATCATATCCTTCATAGGCGCCCGAGCTATAGTGCAGATCGCGGTGAGTCGCGGAAACTGTTAAACCGCGTACAACCTGTTCGTCGCGTCGAGGGTCAACTGAACCAAAATAGACAAAACCAAGCGCCTCGCTGAACAGGCGGATGACACGGCCACGCGAACGCTGCGTCCGACCATTGCGGGCAATCGAAACACCGGCATTGGCAGCCGCTAACTTAAGCCGCGGATGCATGGTCGTCCTCCATAATCATATCTAATAGAGTTGAAACGTATTCAGCGTGACTCCACGTTAGCGGAGCGGGTGAAATAACTTCATTAGTGGTTGGGTCGATTTGTTCGCTTAACATATTTGTGCGAAGGGCGTGCGCTAACACCCAATCCAGCGCGCTAGTGATATCGTCAAGGTTACCGTTTTTGTCACGGTCGATGTTGTATTGGGCTAACCACAAAGTTGTAATAAACCACCAGTTGCCAATTACATCGGGGCTTTGTCGGCGGTAATTATCGTTTTCGTAGCGCGGTACACCTGGTGCCTCTCGGCTGACGTGAAAAGTATTAATCAAGGTTTGAACCGACGTTTTGACCTCTTCGCTATCCGCGTCGAACAGCCCGTATAGGTAAACGCCGAACACTGCCGATGAATCAATAGCTTGGTTATATTGAACTTGGCCGTTTTGAACGTTAATCGCTTTATAAAACACGCCGCGAGACTTATTAAACAGATATTTGGCAGCCGCTTCTTTAATATCAGCAGCAGTTGTTTGCCAGCGCACGGCGCTCTGATCGTCGTGCATAAGCGAGGCAAGTTCGGCGGCTACATTTAAGGCGGCGTAGGTTAGGCTAGTGGTATAAGTTGTGGTTGTGAAGGTTTCTTCCCAGAGGTCATAAGTTGGTTTAGGCAAGCTAGTTGTTTCGTCGATATATTCGGCCATAAAGTCAGCCATCGGACGAATCATTGAAACATAGAAATCTTTTAGTAATGAGCTGCTGGGGTGCATTTGGTAATACTGGGCAAACATAAATACCACCAACGCCGTTTCATCTTCCTGAATGGGCGGCGCGATAACGTTATTTTCGTGCACGTAGGTATGCCAACTACTCCCAAGGGCGCCGTCGGCGCGATATTTGTGCATCAGGTAGCCCGATGGGTGTAAACCGCGTTTACAAAACTCAAAAAAGCGATATGCTTCGTCGCTGTAACCCATACGAATTAACGGCCACAGAGCATAGGCGCCGTCACGTGGCCAGCAGTAGGCATAAGCGTCACGCGAATAATTCAGCATGGTCGTATCGGTGCTGGCAATTACGGCTCCGCGCTTGTCGATCTGTGATTTAATTATCATCACGCTATCAATAAATGATTCCTGATATTTTG
Organism: Candidatus Saccharimonadota bacterium; assembly: GCA_027451185.1. Lineage (GTDB taxonomy): Bacteria > Patescibacteriota > Saccharimonadia > Saccharimonadales > Saccharimonadaceae > DAIDJW01. Next base: position 3,059 of record DAIDJW010000040.1, on the reverse strand, counting down.
GCGGAAGTTTTTTAGCAACTTTGATGGCCGGTTTAAGCCACTCTTCCCACCACGTTGTAGTGTCGTGTAGGCGTTTTAATAGGCCATTCTCTTTGACTTGTTTATGGACATAATTAGCCTCGCGCGTTGAGGTGCCGGCGGCGATCCAGTACATGACGCGTTCTGAACTATGGGCGGCGATGTTTAACGAAAAACGTAACGTTGAGTCGACGCGACCATGCTCGACATTGCTGCCGGATAATTCGCCGTCTTCGGCGTCACGGAAAGTACCCTCGTGGCCTTCAATACCGAATAATCCAATCGCATGCTGGTCGAAAGGTAAGTCGTTGTGCTGGCCGGAAATCATAAAGGCTCGACGACCGCGGTAATGCAAAATAGCTTCGCTGTCTGGTAGATATTGAGCCGTATCGGTGTTGCTACGTGAATCACCAATAGCAAAGGCTTGGTGTAAGAAAAGTTTCACCTCGCGCGGCTGCGGCCATAAGTTAACGACATGAATGTTGCGCATAAAGACGCTGATGTAAGCATCGACACAGTCGTCAAACTCTAAAATGATACCCAGGGCTTCATTTTTGGCAATTGTATGCCCAACAAGGGCAGTCGATGGGTAGCTAAAGGTTAATTTCCAGCGGGTATCACTATCTAACCAGCTAATTTGACCCTCAACATACACGCCAATTTTATGGCGCAGACCGGTGCCGGCGGCGTGATTTTCAAGACCAACATAAGGGTAATAAAACTCATGCACCAGCCCGAATTCATTGAGTGCGACGTGCATTTCACCGTTGGTCAGAACAATAGGTCTAGACATTGAGGCCTCCGCTATGATGGTCTTCGTGAAGACGGTAGCGGAGATCGCGGACGGCATTAATAAAGTATAAGAATGCGTCATATGGCGATTCATATGGACTAAAGTAGGCATGCACATCGCCATCGGTAAACCATTTGGTGCACATATAATAAACATGGTCCGAAGTTTGTAGCCGGCGCCAGTCAGCAATTAAACTGTCGTCGCCACTTCTTAAGATATTATCTTCGAGAGCGTACAGATGGCCAAGCGCTTCGTGTTGCATGGCGTTGCCAAGCCAGGCCGTTAGGTCACGCTCGGTATCGGCCCAAGTAACAGTCTCGGGCATGCTGATGTCGCCAGCCGGTTGGTTGGCGCTAATCGCCTCTGAGACGGTGTAAAAAGTATGCTCCTGGTCTTTCAACCACCGATTAACCCACTCGCCGAAGAAGTCAAAAATACCAGTATCTTCCCATTGATGCTCACCGAAAGTCTCGTAGTCCATAAATAAGTTAACCAGCTGTGAATCGGCGACCGAAGCCTTAACCCACTCATTATATTTTTCGGCTGTTAGCGGCCATTCCTTCCAGGCACGATTGCCAAAGCGAAACGCCAGGTCATCGCTTAGACGATAATTCTTGAGCAGTAAGGCAATGTTTTTTGTGGCAACAGGTTTATAGACGTAGTTTGGACTGCGCCAACCAAGGATCGGATCCCAGCCTTCGGCTAAAATACCCTTAAAGCCAAAGTCGTCGGCCCATTTTGCCAACTGGTCGTTATAGGCCAGCTCGGTATTGCGAAAAACCCTAGTTTCGACGCCAAATACTTCGCGAATCTTAGCCTGGTGAGCACGGACTTGGCGTTCAAACTCTTCGCGACTATAAAAGAAAGCGAGTGAGTGATAATAAGTCTCGGCGACAATTTCAACTCGACCAGTATCAACTAAGCGCTTAAAACTCTCCAAAACATCTGGCGCCCACTGCTCGGCCTGTTCAATAAAGGTACCGGTGATACTTAGGCTAACGCGAAAGTTGGGATTCTCGGCCAGTAATCTTTCGAGCAATGAATTCATTGGGCGGTAAGATTTATCAGCGACCTTACGCATTACTTTTTCGTTGTTGCGGTCGGTATCGTAACTTGACTCGTTGAAATAATCATGATTAGCGGCGACATCGAACACCGTATAGCTGCGTACGCGCAGTGGTTGATGGACATGCAAATATAGCACCACCCCTTTTTTGCTCATGCGTAGACCCTCTCGCGCGCGGCTTGATAGGTTGATAAACAGCGTTCAGCAACATCATTCCACGAAAATCGGCTATATTCATCACGAATATTATCTTTGAGTGATGACTGCAGGGCTTGGCTAGTGGCAATGCCAACCAGTTGATCGGCCAAACGGTTCACGTCCCAGAAGTCATAACGGAATATACTGTGTAGGACTTCGCCGACACCGGAGGTACGAGTGATGATTAAGGCGTTGCCATGGTGAGCGGCCTCTAGGGCAGTTAGTCCAAACGGTTCGCTAACCGAGCTCATCACAAAGACATCAGATACACTATAAGCATCACGCCATTGTTTACCGCGCACAAAGCCAGTAAAGAATACTTTATCAGCGATACCTAGACTGGCGGCTAGTTCGATTAATTCATTGCGCTGCTCACCGTCGCCAGCCAGCAGTAACGCTAGCTTGTCGTATTTTTCAGTGGCCATCGCCAAAGCGCGCACAAGGTTATCTAGGCCCTTCTGGACCGTAAAACGAGTGACTGTGCTAATGACGGTGTAGCCTTCAGATTTTAAAGCCTCAAGATAGCGATAAGTGCGGTTGTCGTACTCATAGCCATCGTCAAAACTGTTTAAATCAATGGCGTTATGGACAACTTCAATCTTGTCAGCCGGAATGCCGTATTTGCTAATGATCATGTTTTTTGTGATATTGCTGACGGCGATAATACGATCAGCCATCATAAGACCGTTGTATTCAATGTCGTGCACCAATGGGTTACCGTCAGACCCACCAGCCCGGTCGAACTCGGTCGCATGCACGTGTACAACTAGTGGTGCGTCGGTCAGTTCTTTGGCGCGTACACCAGCTTCCATGGTCAGCCAATCGTGGGCATGAATGACATCGGGCACGTTATCTTCGACTAATCGCTCGACAAAACGGATATAGCGCTGTTGCACACCGCGCATATCTTTAAGTTCGCCCAAATCTTCACCGTCAAGGTGTTTAATAAGCTGCTTACTGTCGTAAGCCCCAAGACCATAACGC
>DAIDJW010000039.1 GCA_027451185.1 Candidatus Saccharimonadota bacterium | reverse complement strand
AACGAGTCGGGATCACCGACCGCATCGTTATCAACGTCGCTGGTTTGAGGTTCATTTTCGTTATTCGCAACTGTCTCGCTACTGTCTGCCGCCGGCGTTGCGGCCGAAGGTGCATCAAGCTTCACTTCATCATGGTGGTCCATTAAGTCGCCACCGCCACTGGTTAATGAGGCCGACACAAAGCTGCCTAAGGGTCGTTTTTCGACCTTGGCATCGGGCAAGAATGGTGATGTCGGCGGCTCGTCAGGCGTATCACTCTCGTCAGATGTGTGGCTGGTTGGAGTAACCGGTGTATCGACTGGGGTGTCTAGTGGGGCATCAACCGGCGTATCGTCAGGCTTAGCAACTGGAGTATCAACATTTGCTGTCGGACGCGACATAAAATCAATTGGGTCCGGCCAGTTATTTGGCGTGTTGTCCTGGTGGTCCAGCGAATCGCCCGCAGCGACTGGCCGCGAAGCTGACGGTGTGGCTGCAACCGGAGCCGGCGAACCATCGCTGGCGGCAGGGCGTGAGCCAGGTCGAATATCCATAAACCGACCGCCGCCGCGTCGATTAGCTGGCGGCAGAGATTGGGCGGGACGAGGCGGTACCGACGCTACGGATGACGGGACAGGGGTATCATCGGACAAAGCAACTGACGGCTGGACTGCCGGTTCAGAATCAGGACTCGCTTGGTCGGTCGCTGCTTGATTATCTTTACCGCCAAGCAGTGAGTTCACTGCTCTATCAAGTTCGTCGAAATCGATATCTGATGCCATTATTCCACCCTATCTTTTTTTACTACTGTCGACTTAGCATGGGCTTTATCGACAATCTGACTAAAAATGTGCGCGTCTAGACTAGCGCCACCGACTAACAACCCATCGATTTCGCCAATCGCCAAATAGTCAGCTGCGCTTTCGGCCGTCACGCTACCACCATATAATACTGGGATATTCTCGGCCGCTTTTGCGCCATATAGGTGCTTAATCTGGCTGCGAATGCCGCGCGCGGCCGCGGTGACGTCGTATGGCAGGGCGTTTTGTCCGCTACCAATCGCCCAAACTGGCTCGTAGGCAATAATAACTTCTTCAAGCTCTTCACTAGTAACATTGGCCAAGCCGCCAATTAACTGGTCATTAATAACGTCTAAGGTTTCACCCCAGGCGCGCTCGCTGGCGGTTTCGCCTATACAAAGCACCGGGCGGATGTTATTGCGAATTGCCGCCTGAACTTTAGCGCGAATGTCTTTGTCAGACTCATGAAAAATGTTGCGGCGCTCTGAGTGGCCGACCAACCCGTACTGGACAATACCACGCAGCATAGTCGCCGAAATTTCACCAGTAAAAGCACCGTGGTCGCGCCAATAAAAGTTTTGAGCTGCTAATTTAAATTGGCGATGGTTAACTTGAACACTTAAGGTTTGCAATGCCAAAGTTTCAGGGGCCAAAATAACCTCGACATCACGTCGCGGCTGAATTAACCTCGATAATTCGTGCAAATACAAACTCGACTCATGCACGTTGAGGTTCATCTTCCAGTTGCCGACAATTATTTTCTTATCCCTGGCCATATTCTACTTACGCTTAATTAATTTTTAGTGTACTCTATTTGCGGCTGTCGAGCAAACTTTCAACCCCCGGTAATTTTTCACCGGCCATTAGCTCGAGGCTAGCCCCGCCGCCAGTTGAAATATGCCCAAAGTCTTGCCCGTCACCGCCGTCCCATTTCAAGACAAAATCTGCCGTGTCGCCACCACCAATAATTGACATCGTCCGTCGCTTTTGACTAGCCAAGGCTAGCGCAATCCGCGCCGAACCATGGGCAAATTCTTCTAACTCCGACCAACCGACCGGACCGTTCCAAATAACGGTTTTAGCTTTATCAATCTGGCGCACAAACCGCTCAATCGACCGATCGCCAATATCGAGCGCCAGTTCATCAAAACCCACATCGCTAACCGCGACATCCTTGCGCTTAGCTTCTATTGAAGTATCACGAGCCACCGCTACATCTGTCGGTAAGATTATGAAATCATCAACATGTTCGCCGCCGACTTTTTCGCCGGCCGCCCAATAAATCTTGTCGAGCGTTTCTTTCTGATTAAGTTCCAGTTTACTAGCACCCATGGCATAGCCCTTGTAATCAAGAAAAGTGTTCGCCATAGCCCCACCGATTAAAATCTTGTCGGCCACATGCACGAAACGCTCAATTAAACCAATTTTATCGCTGACCTTGGCGCCGCCCAAAATCGCTACAAGCGGTCGCGCTGGGTCCTCCATGGCCTTAGTAATCGTCGAGTATTCGCGTTCCAACAACAGGCCAGCTACGCTTGGAATAAATTGGGTGATTGCCGACGTGCTGGCATGCGCCCGGTGGACGACACCGAAACCATCTTGAACAAAGTAACGCGCCCCGGTAGACTTGGCGATCTTTTCGGCAAACCTAGAATCATTGGCTTCTTCCTGTTTATAAAAACGCAGGTTTTCAAGCAGCAGAACGCCGCCAAAAGCCGTACTGCGTACAGCCGAGGCAACTTTGTCACCGATACAATCATCGACAAACTGAACTTGTTGGCCAAGCAATTCGCTCAACCTATCGGCTACTGGCCGCAAGCTTAATGACTCATCGCGACCATCGGGCCGACCCAAATGGCTCATAATAACCACTTTGCAGCCGCGTTCTAGCAAGTATTTAAGGGTCGGCAAGCTGGCGCGAATACGAAAGTCGTCGCTAATTGAACCGTCTTTGGCTAGTGGCACGTTATAGTCGGCCCGAACCAGAACTAACTTACGTTCAATCGGTACGTCGCGAATTGTCAGCTTAAAGAAACTCATCTCCCACCCCTCTCTGTTTTTATTCTATCATACGCACTTTGATTGTGTCAGTGCCACCGGCAACGCCCGGCTGCTGGCCGCTGACGATTACAATTGTCGTCTTGCCCTCGCCAAAATAAGCATCGGTTTGCAGTTGCTGCGCCAGCTTAAAACCGGCCTCAGCATCATCAGGGCGTACATAGCTCTTGGTAGCATAAAGAAGGCTGAGCTGCTGCGCCACATAGGGCTGCGAGGTTACGCTAATAATCGGTAAATTAGGTCGATGCATGGCAATATTAGCCGCCGTGGCACCCGATTTGGTCTCGGCAATAATGGCGTTGGCCCGCAATTGCTCGGCCAATTTTACCGCCGCGCCGCTAATGGCATCACGTTGGTTGTGCTCGGCCTTAACTCGGCCAGTTACCGGTACGACATCGGCTCGTTCCTGAGTGTAAAGAATGACTTTTTTCATGGCCCGAACTGTTTCAAGCGGATAATTGCCGTTGGCCGTTTCGTCGGATAACATGACCGTATCGGCGCCCATAATAACAGCGCTCGCCACATCGCTCACTTCGGCACGCGTTGGCTCGGGGCTATCAACCATACTGGCCATCATTTGGGTAGCCACAATGCTCAATTTGCCATATTGGCGGCACAGCTCAATCAGCTGACGCTGCACGATCGGCACAACTTCAGCGCCGGCCTCCACCGCCAGATCGCCGCGGGCGACCATAACACAGTCCGTCGCCTTGACGATTTCTTCCATAACCCCGTCGGCAATCGCCGCCTTGGTCTCGATTTTGGCGACAATTTGCGCCTTTGAGCCACTATCGACCAAAAGTTGACGTAGGTGGCGGATATCTTCGGCACTCTGCACAAAACTCAGCGCCACATAATCAATGTCCTGATGCAAGCCATACTCAATATCCTGCAAATCCTTAGGGGTTAAAATATCGCCGCCAAAGTTGGTGTCGGGTAAATTGATACCTTTTTTGCTCATCAACACGCCGTCATTCTCAACCCGTACTTTAATGGCCGTCGCCGAGGTAATTTCAAGTACTGTTGTTCGCACTTTACCGTCAAAAATATAAATCGGCTGGCCGGTTTTTACTTTTTCGGCCAAGTTATACTGCACCGGCAAAGTAAAGCCATTATGCGCCGCCGCAAAATCGAGCGTAATCTCGTCGCCTTTTTTAACCGGCAAGTCTTCATTAAGAACACCCAGACGAATCTTTGGTCCCTGTAGGTCCTGCAAGATAGCCACTGGCTTAGCTAGTTTAGTACTCACTGCGCGAATCCATTTAATCTGTTCGTCACGCTCGGCATAGTCACCATGGCTAAAATTCAAGCGAAAACCATTCACGCCAGCCGTAATTAACTGCTCAATCATTTCTGGGTTAGCGGTTTTGGGCCCAATTGTGGCCAGTATTTTAGTGCGTTTGAAAATAGGTGTCATAACTAGGCGTATTTTAGCATAGAAATAATCTGTTAGCGAACTAGGCGCATGCTACAATAATGCTCAAGGTTAACGATGTCCTGGCAAATAGCAATCATCTTACAAATATTAATAAGCGCCTTGATGACGCTTTTTACGCGACACCTGTCGTTATCGCTTCGAAAAGTTTTCTATAGTGTCGGTCTGCTGTCGTACTTGGCGATTGCCGTTGCTGGAAGCCTATATGCGGTCCTGCTTGGATATACCAACTTAAGTTTTCCACCGACTCCCGTGTTGCCCTACCTATTAATTGAGGGGCTTTTCATACCGGCCGCCTGGTTAACACAATACAAATTAATGTCTTACGTCGGCGCCAGTAACGCCGTCATCGCCACAACCTTCAATACCGTCGGTGCCGCCATAGCTGGTATTTTATTCTTCAACGAACCACTAACAGCCGCTTTCGTTGGTGGCGCGACCTTTATCATCGGTGGTATGATTATTGCGCTTCGGATACGCCCCGACGAAATCCATAAATCCAACCCTAAGGTATCGTTTGCAATTAAGTTTGGCATCCTGGCGCTTGGCACTCTACTATTTGCTATCGGTATGTCCGCCGAAAAAGCCGCCGTTAATCATATCGGCGTTCAAGATTACGTCATGTTCGGCTGGGGAATGCAAGGAATTGGCGCACTTGTGCTATTTATGTTATTTGGTCGCCGCGAGCTTGCGCACATCAATCGCCAAGCAGTTCGCGGCGGCATCATCCTCGGTCTTATCACTAGTCTGTCCGGCCTGCTGTATATCTACGCCCTGAGCCTTGGCAGCCTCAGCCATACTATCGTTGCCACCAGCGGCAAAATAGCCGTTGTGATGATTTTGGCCGCCGTTTTCCTACGCGAACGCAATTCGTTATGGCAGCGTATCGCCGCTTTTTTGCTAGCCACGCTTGGCCTGTGGCTGATTTTAGCTTAGGCACGAAAAAAGCCCA
>DAIDJW010000038.1 GCA_027451185.1 Candidatus Saccharimonadota bacterium | reverse complement strand
CTGGCTAGCATTACGATTCTAGCTTATGGAAACTGGCGGCGCACCACGGCCACGAACGTCTTAAAGAGTGACTTAAATGGCGCCGTTTCGGCAATGGAAGACGCGCGCAACTGGGGTTCGGGCTATCCAGCGACCGTACCAACTTCTTTTCAGCCATCACCAGAAACTGTTCTGACTGGCGGTAGCACCGATGGAAAAACTTTTTGCCTGCAAGCAACCAGTACGCGCTACACTGATTTAATCTTCTATGTCACCAACGACAATACGACTCCCCGCGCCGGCGGCTGTGTCTAGCGTCGCTTAAACTAGTTTTGTCTGTTAAAATAACAATTAATGAAATTACTTAACGGTTCAGAATTAGTCGGCTATATTAAAGAGCGCCAAGCTAGGCAAGTTCGAGCATTGCGCCAGGCTCGTCATATTTTTCCGCGACTGGCGATTCTTCAGACAATCGATAGTCCGGTGATTGATGTTTATGTGCGTTTGAAGCGTGCTTATGGAGAGGATATTTTAATTGATGTCGATGTTTACAAAATTCGCCAGTCAGATGTCAAAAATAAACTGGCCGAGTTAAACCAAGACCCATCGGTGCATGGAATTATCGTCCAGCTACCGCTCGACAACCCGGCCGAAACCGAAGAAATTGTTAATTTAATCGCGCCCGACAAAGATGTCGATGGGCTAGGTTCAGCTGCCAGATTAACATCGGCAACTGCTCAGGCGATAGATTGGCTGCTAGCCGGCTATAACGTGAATCTGAAGGGCGAGCCAATTGCCGTTGTTGGCAATGGACGGCTGGTCGGTCGGCCGCTGGCCAAACTATGGTTGAGCCAGGGTCTGGATGTGACAGTTTACGACGACCAGACAGCGGACCTTGCAACGGCTCTGAAATCGGCAAAAATTGTCGTAACCGCAACCGGTGTGCCACGCTTAATTAGTAGCGTGATGTTGCAGCCCGGTGCCATAGTAGTCGATGCTGGCACGGCCTCGGAATCGGGCAAAATTATTGGTGACGTCGACGAGGCGGTGCGCGAACGTGACGATTTAACAATTACGCCAATTAAAGGCGGCGTCGGGCCACTAACCGTAGCATCGCTGTTTGATAATGTTATTACGGCCGCTCGCAACAGTGGCCAAAAGACGAACGAAAACTAAGAAGCTAAAGCGTCTTTAACGCGCTGGACAACTTGACGCGGCGTTAGCTCGGCTTTAACGATATAACCGGTAATGCCCAAGTTCTGTAAAGATTTGGGCGATTCTTCTTGGCCGGTGTTGGTTAAAATAATAACTGGAATATCGCGGCCCCAATCTTCTTTACGAATAGCGGTTAAGGCTTGGTCGCCGTTCATTTCGGGCATTTGCAAGTCGAGCAAAATAAAATCTGGGTGAAATTGCTCCACCAAAGTGACGCCGCGCTTGCCATTGTCGGCTAGCTGCACATCGAAACCATCGGCCTCGAATTTCATACGGTACATTTGGCTAATCGCCGGATCGTCTTCGATAATTGCAATCTTGGTCATGTTAATACAAGTATAACACTTCGATGGTACAATGATGTATATGTCCACAACCGAAACTAAGCTAACACCCGAACGCTTTGAACAACGTCGGGAGTACGTCCTTCACGAGGTTGATGCTGAAGACGAATATGTTAATGAGCAGTTTCTGCGAATTACCGAATCGCTCCAAGATATTGAAGCCATGGGTTTTTATGGCGACAACAATATTGAACACGCCTTAAAGCGCAAACGCCTGAGCTCAATCGATTTTTCTAATCCGGCAACAGCTGAGTTGATTCGTCGAATACCAACAGTTGAATATTGGTTGCAGTCGGTGCCAACAGCCGAAGCGCTCAAGCCGTTATATCAACCGGCAGGTGAACTGGTTGCGAGTAACCATCAACTGAGCGAAGAATTGCGTCAGTGGGTAATTAATATTGCCGATGGGGTTGGAATTCGCAATCGCGCTAAACTGCTCAGTTCCATTATGAACGAGGTGACAAGCGGCAAGACTGACGCGCAAATAACGGATTCGAAGTGGCTGAGCTTAGCGTCGGGTGTTGCCCAGCCGATGTTAGATGTTGCTAAAAGCATTCAAGTCGAGCACGGCTCTGTTCCCAAGATGACGTTGGTCGATCTTGATACAAAAGCACTTAAGGGTGCTGCTGATTATGCGGGAGCACTTAATCTGAACATGCCAATAGCTATCGAACGCCGTAACGTACTCAGGCTGAGGGGTCTAGACACACCAAGTAGCTTTGGCGAACTTGCCAAAAACGCACTCCGCAGCAAGCGCGGCGACCTGCGCTTCAGTCGTAACGGGCTTGAGCAAAATGGCTACGATTTCGTGGAGGCTGTTGGAATTTTGGAGTATTTGAAGCCCGAAGACTGGCAATATCGCTATAATGGAGTGGTCGAGCTAAAAACAGTTCAGGCGGGGGCAATAACTTTGTTACACAATGCCTACAACCTAGTGAAACCAGGCGGCGATTTGGTAGTTGGAAACATGTTAATCGATCGGCCGCAACTTGGTTTCACGCTTAATGTTATTCAGTGGCCGCATATTCAGCCCCGTTCGATTGATGATATGAATGATATATTTAATAAAGCCGGCCTGGAAGGCGAAAGGCATGTATACGTATCGAGTAATCCAGACGAGCGTGTTTACGCGCTTTATAAAATACATAAACCGTTGGTAGGTGGGAGCTCTACGGATGTGGGCACAATTACTACTTAGTGTTATAGCCGTTATCGTCATTGTACTTGGTGGTTTAGTTGTCACTAAACGCCGTCGCGGTGATACTTTGGCTTTTTGTATGACAATGTTTGGCGTGGCTGGCTGGTCGGTCGGATTAGCAATATTTCTTGGAGCGACCAGTGTTCACACAGCTCAAATAGCCGCTACTATTTATTACATATCAGCCGCCACCATAGGACTGGGAATTCTATACTTTAGTCTGGCAACAGCTTACGGCGAAAAGTTAATCGATTGGCGCGGAGAGCGGTGGCTGATTGGTATATTGGTTGCTTTACCTTTTCTGGCGATATCAGCGCTATTCATTTTCTTACCCGAACTTTACTTCAACAGTATTAATTTGGGCACGCCAAACACGATTAGTCTAAACACCACCGGTTACGCAGTGTTTGTGTGGTATTTTCTGATTTATTACGGTGCGGCCACCGCGGTGCTATTATTTAGTGCCTTCAAAAGCCCGCGTAGCGCCAGGCCAAGGTTATGGGCGCTGGTCGCTGGCTACACCATTGGCGGCTCAATTGGTATGGCTTTCAACCTTATTTTACCGGCCATCGGTAACTATAACTGGATTTGGGTTGGGCCGATTGGGTTATTTATCTTTGTGCCAATGATGTATGCGGCAATTGTTAAACTTGGTTTATTCGATATCCGTCGGGCGACCGCCCGGGCCTCGGCCTATCTATTAACGCTGGCATCGCTGCTGGTTATTTATTATGTTTTGCTTCAATATGTTTCAAGTATTTTATTTAAAGACGTGCCATCGCAACTAAGTGCCGTCAATGCCACGGTAGCCTTAATACTGGCAATTACCTTCCAGCCAATCAAGCGCTTTTTTGATAAAGTAACGAACTTCGTTTTTTATAGAGAAGGCTATAGTTCAAGTGAATTCTTTGCGCGCATGACCCGCCGTCTAAGTAAGATAGCCGACCTAGAGACTTTACTAAACTATTCAATTAATGAAATCAGCCAAACGCTGAAGGCAAGTTTTGGGGCCTTTCTGGTCTATCGTCAAGATAATCAACCGTTTTACGTTTCAACCGCCGAACAACGACACACTATTCCGGGGCGTGACATTAAAACACTTGAAGATTATTTTACGGATAGCCGCCGTGAAGTGGTGATAGTATCGATGTTGGATACTGGCGACCCGGCAACAAGAGCGGTTGCTCGGCTTTTAATTAGCCACCGTATTGCCCTAGTTTTGCCGCTGTTTCAAGATAACAAAGTTATTGGCTACCTATTCCTGGGCGACCACCTCAGCTCGCAGTACACCAACACCGATATCAAGGCGCTGCAGACGATTGCCGACGAACTAACGATTGCCATCGAAAATGCCTTATCGGTGCAAGAGGTGCGCGACCTTAATAACACTTTGCAACAACGTATCGACAACGCCACGCGTGAACTGCGCCTAAGCAATATGCAGCTGCAAAAACTTGACGAAGCCAAAGACGAATTTATTAGCATGGCTTCACACCAGTTGCGGACACCGCTTACTACCGTCAAAGGTTATATTAGCATGGTGCTTGAGGGTGACGCTGGCAAGGTTTCGCCAACCCAAAAACGGCTTTTGGGCGAAGCGTTTGCCAGCAGCGAGCGCATGGTGCGACTTATCGGCGACTTTTTGAACGTTTCACGCTTGCAGACCGGTAAATTTATCATTGAAAAGCAGCCGACTAATCTAGCCAAGGTTGTCGGTGAAGAGATCGATGGTTTGGCGCCGAACGCCGCAGCGCGGAAGCTAAAGTTTCGCTACCGTAAGCCGGCGCGCTTCCCGCTGCTTAATCTTGACGAAACCAAAATTCGCCAAGTGGTTATGAACTTTTCCGACAACGCCATCTATTATTCCAAAGAGGGCGGCCTAATTGAGATCAGTCTGAAGGTTGATCGCGGCGACGTTGTCTTTAAGGTCACGGACCACGGCATTGGCGTGCCGGCCGAGCAACAAGCCCAGCTGTTCCAAAAGTTCTTCCGCGCCACTAACGCTCGCCAGCAGCGCCCCGATGGCACCGGGGTTGGCTTGTTCCTAGCTAAACGAGTAATTGATGGCCATGATGGCAAGATAATCTTTGAGTCAACCGAAAACAAGGGCAGTACTTTTGGCTTCCGTTTGCCGATTGCCAAATTAAAAGTTGCAGATAAGCCTAAAGCCTAGCTGGTCGCTAGACGGATTAATTCGAGCACACAGGCTAAAATTACTAATGCCACGCCGACACCAATCAAGACTGGTTTGGCGATGCGTTTATGGTCGAACCACCACTGGGCTACCCAATTGCGGTTGACGGCTTCGATGCGGATAATAGTCGGCCGAGCCTTGACGGCGTCGGCACCGGTGTAGGGCTTGTTGCGTTTTTTCTTTTGCTTGTTAGCCATGTTTTTAGTATATCAAAAATACCCCTCGCACGAACGAGGGGTATTTGGAGTGTCCAAATCGCTTCAGACTTAAATGGAGCGGTCAGACTCTGTTTTAGCGGTTCAAAGCAGCGCGACGGCTGGCAATGAAGTAGCTTAGGCTTAGGACGATTGAACCAAGACCAACTGCGCTAGCAACCGTACCGGCAGGACCGGTGTGTGGTAGCTCGGTAGGGGTGGTCGGCGGTGTAGTTGGCGTT
>DAIDJW010000037.1 GCA_027451185.1 Candidatus Saccharimonadota bacterium | reverse complement strand
ACCGAAGAGCACGGCCACGCTGGCCTACACTGGCAGCAACGACACGCCCCTGCTGAGGCTGGCACTCCTGGCACTCCTGCTGGGCGGGGTCTTGGTGGCGGCTAGGGCCATCATCCGGCGCCGTCAGGGCAAGCGGGCCTAGGCCCAATCACCCTCTCTGAGTAATCAACCTGTCAACTAGCTCGTGACCACAGCAATCCAGCTGTTCTAGTCACTTGTTAGCCAGGCGGACCTCAAAGGGTCACACAAGGAGCGGTACGCTCCGGGTGAGAATCGATCTTGGCAATCCAGCCACGATCGAAACTCCCCGGAGCGCGCCCTCCTTGTAAGAAACCACATAGGTATATGCCTACTAAAATAGCCGTCATATACCTTTGTAGTTATTCAGTCTAATCGTCGCGTTCGATTTGCTGAGGATTCGGATTAATAACCGGCTGTTTGGCGGCCGGTTGCGTGAAATAGGTGATAATTCCCTGGCTGATGGCATCGGCCTCGTCATTAAGACGTGTCGACCCGGCCATTGTCAACTGACTATATTCATAGTCGCTGGTTATAAAGAAGCCTTCGCTTAAGGCTGCCGGCATTGTCGACTCCGACAGGACGCCATCATCAAATTGAGATATGTTATCGTTTGGTATATTAAGTTTATTAGCGACGCTGGCTAAAATAGTATTAGCGAGTGCTTGATCCTGATCTTTATAAAAGAGTGCCGAAGCATAGTCAACCGTGCTGTCTTGAAAGAAATTATGGTGAATTGAAACCAGAATCGTTGCATGTAGACTGTTGCAATAGCTGTAGCGATCGTGATTGGTTAGCGTCTGATCGTTCGAGGTGCGTGTCATAAACACTTGATAGCCGTCTTTTTCAAGATTTGCTTCAACCTGCTTGGCGACAATAAGGTTAATATCGCGCTCGCTAATTGTGCCGTCGTTGCTAAGGGCGCCTGGATCGCTGCCGCCATGACCAGGGTCCAGGCATACAGTTTGCGATTTTGAAAAATGTTTAACAGCTACGGCGCTGGTATGGTTGTGCGATGATGTGATATTAAACAGCGACGCCACGGCAACAAGTGCCACAAAAGCTGCTATCGAATGGCGTAGCCGATGTTTAGGCTGTGGCTTTGGCGCCTTGGGGGAGGACTGTTGGCGGCGTGAATAGTAGTAATAAGTTGAGTTTTGCATGCGATATTTTTATTTTGAGTGAACTTGAGTTATATAATATACCAACTCCGCTATAATATAAAGTATGGATATGCACGGTAATACGAATCGCATGGCGCTTAGTGCCACGCTGCACTGCTTGATGGGCTGTGCCATTGGTGAAATTATTGGTGTGACAATCGGCACGCATCTAGGCTTTGCGCCGCGCGCTACCGTAACCTTGGCGTCGGTATTATCTTTTATTTCAGGATATACCGTTTCAACCTGGCCGCTTTTGCGGGCCAAACTGTCGTTCAGAAAAGCTCTGCGCTTGGTTTTTGCGGCGGATACGTTATCAATTCTAACCATGACGATCGTCGACAATATAGTAATGTTGGTCGTGCCAGGGGCAATGAACAAGGACCTCACCCACCCCGTTTATTGGCTGAGCCGCGTTCTGTCTCTGACGGCCGCCTTTATCGTCGCTTTTCCGGTTAATGCGTATTTGTTGCGCCACGGCAAAGGTCATGCGTTAATGCACGAGTTTCATCATTAAAGAATAGTTCGGTGAATCCGGTGATGCTATACTAATTAAAGAAAGCGATGATTTGTAACTATGCACAAAAAAGATGCTAAGGGTATTATCTGGCGTATAGCACTGCCGCTAGCAGTGGTCTTAATTTGGCTGGCCATATCCGGACTGGGCGGTCCGTATTTTGGTCGTATTAGCGAAGTTTCAAGTAATGATATGGCCACGTTTTTGCCAACTAGCGCCGAGTCAACCAAGGTTAATAATGATCTAGTCAAGTTTCGTGACTCAAAGATAATACCGGTGATTGTTGTTTTTGCCTCGCCTACCGCACTGTCGCCGTCGCAAATGACCCAAATCAATGACGTTTCGACGTCACTTAAGCGTACCGGTGACGTTGTCGGTGCGGTTTCGCCGGTTGTTGTCTCGGACGATCATAAAGCAGCTTTCTTGGTCGTGCCGCTTGATTCTAATAGTGACTTTGCCAAGGTTATCCCGCAGCTTCAATCGGCGGCCGCCAATAATAATTTATCGCTGCAATACAAATTTACCGGTCCGGCGATGTTCGCTGAAGACTTGAATAAGGCGTTTAGCGGTATTGATGGCGTTTTGCTGTTAGTCGCGCTGGCTGTGGTGTTCGCGATTTTATTTATCGTCTACCGATCGCCTCTCTTGCCGGTGGTTACCTTGATGGGGGCTATCTTTGCGCTATCGGCGGCTATTTTAGTGGTGTGGAACTTAGCCAAAGCCGGTGTTGTTCAGCTAAACGGCCAAGTGCAGGGAATCTTATTTATATTAGTCATTGGGGCGGCGACCGACTATGCGCTGCTTTATATCGCTCGCTACCGCGAGGAATTAACCCGCCACGAAGACAAATGGGCGGCTACCAAAGCCGCCTGGAAAGCATCGTGGGAGCCAATTGTGGCGGCTGGCGGAACAGTTTCGCTGGGCCTGCTGTGCCTACTGGTGTCGGACCTTGGTTCTAACAAGGCGCTTGGACCAGTTGGCGGTATCGGTATTGTTTTTGCTATCTTGTCGGCCTTAACTTTTCTGCCGGCCGTCCTATTGCTGCTTGGCCGGAAGGCCTTCTGGCCTCGTCAGCCAAAACTAAATTCAACTAAAGTCGACAACTATCATCTTAATCACCCAACCTGGACCAAAATTGGTCGTTTGGTCGGTCGTCATCCGCGACGGCTATGGGTCGGCTTGGTGGCACTGCTGGTGCTGGCGTGCCTATTTATTCCGCAACTTAAGGCCGATGGCGTCGCGCAAAGCGATTTTGTCCTCGGTAAGTCAGAGGCTCGTGACGGACAAGCGTTACTCGATCAACATTTCCCGCCAGGTTCTGGTTCGCCAACCTACGTTGTGACTTCGGTGGATAACCAAGCGGCAGTCACAAAACTGCTTAAAGCCGACAAGGGCGTCGATGCCGTCACTCCCATTGTGGAATATACGGGGCATGGGCCGGTTGCCAAGGTCGTTGACGGTGACGTCATGCTGCAGGCCACGCTGAAAGACCCGGCCGATTCATTAACGGCTCGCCAAACGGTTGAGCGTCTGCGTCAAGATATCCAACCGACATATCCGTCGGTTGAGTTCGGCGGCGTCAGCGCGATTCAGCTCGACACTAACAACGCCGCAATGCATGATTTAAGGTTAATTATTCCATTAATTTTAGTGGTGATTACGATTATCTTAATGCTGTTGCTGCGTGCCATTGTGGCGCCACTGGTATTGTTACTAACAACCGTTCTGTCGTTTGGTACGACGCTGGGCGTTTCGGCTTTAATGTTTAATAATGTCTGGCAATACCCGGGTGCCGACCCGTCGGTAGTCATTTTTGGCTTCGTATTCTTGGTTGCCCTGGGTATCGACTATAACATCTTCCTAATGACGCGTATTCGCGAGGAAACTATCAAAAGCGGTGTCCGAAACGGCACTATCAAGGCGCTGGTAGTGACTGGCGGCGTAATATCAAGTGCCGGCATTGTGTTGGCGTCAACGTTTGCGGCACTATATGTAATCCCAATTCTTTTCTTAGCACAGATTGCCTTTATTGTTGCGTTTGGCGTCTTGCTGGACACGTTAATTGTACGTTCCTTAATTGCACCTAGTTTGACGCTCGAAATTGGGCGTTGGATGTGGTGGCCGTCTAAATTAGCCAAGCGTAAAAAATAGCCGCCAGCTAAAATTGTAATAATTGGTTGATGGCTCTTGCGGCCGTAATTAATGCTGGCACCGAGCCTTCATAGGCAATATACATCGGCTCCCAGATCGGATTAAACTTTTGCTTGAAACGCCGTAAGCCCTGAAACGAATACCAACGATTAGCCATTTTATAGATAGTGTTAAGGCTGCGTTCGCCGCGCGCCACCGGCTGGTCGAGTCCAGATAGCGGCGCAAGGCCCATGTCGAACTCACGCCAACCCTCTTTGCGCAGCTGCGTCATTAATGCATGTAGCAGGTAATCCATCGTGTTGGGCGGCGCTTGCGGCGAAATGCGCAACATATCAATTGAGGCTCGCCGACTGCGGGAATAATTAGGCTGTAGATTCACGAACGCCATGATTTGTTGATGTTTATCGAACACGCCGAAAACCCGGCAGTCTTTGAGGTAAGCTTCGTCAAAATATCCCATGGCGAACCGATACTCGCGACGGCCACGCTGAGCTGTCCAACCGTCGGATACTGATTTGAGCTCGCGCAGGACCTGTGGCGGCAGCGTATGCATAAAATGTGCCTGGTAGTCGCTGGCCTGAAATCGATTATCAATGTTGCGCAAGTTTTTGCGGAATTTAGCGGGCAGTTGCAGGCGTAAATCAACAACTGCCGACTCGCCTATTTTTACAAACGAGAAGTTATCGCCCATATATAAGTTTTGTCGGCTTTCGGTGACGCCTAAAAATACGACCGCCCAACCTACGCGAGCACAATAATCTCTAAACTCGGCAATCAACTGGCTACGTGAACGGTCATCGGCGGCAATTGGATCGGCCAACGCGGCGCAGACGCCATTATCCACGGCGTATGCAATGAAGCCCTCGACTGTATTGCCAAAGAAGTACGACTTATCGTGTGGAAAATACTTAAAGTAGTCTTCGCTAGAATCGGCATGGGCCTCGAGCAGATCTAGCACGTCACGTTCAGCTTGCGGACTGTGCCGATAATAGTCGGCCACTGGCTGTAATAGCGCGTAGACCAGTAAGCTATAGTTCAAAAAACCGACGCCAACCAGCGAGAAATAAAAAGGATAATGGTGCATATTTAAGGGCTTAAAGATATACGAAAAGTCATACATACGTTCAATGGTGGCAATAATAATTGCCAATGGGTGTAGTGGCGCGTGTTCGGCAATGAGCATAATGAGGCGTGCGACAATGGCTAGGCCGGTAATACCCGCAACCAGTAATAAAGTTGACCTAAAGCTTGACGCTCGAAAGCCGCGCCCAACCGGCAGTTGATAATATTGTCTGGTTGCGATTAGTAGGCCGATGGTTGCTAGTGGAAAAAGACTCAAAAAACTAAACCAATGGGCCGATTCAAGCGTCAACCAGACGGCCGAGATTGATAAGACGACAATCGATAGTCGCCAGGCAATGCGTCGACCACGAATCAAGCCAACGGCGCAATAAAAAGTCGCCGCTAAGATTAATGAATCAACAAGCGAAGAAAGATGCAGGATATAAAAGGGCGCTGGATATTCAAGCCGCGACGGTCCATAAAGTAAATCGACCGTCGCGCAAAAAAAGGTAGCCAGTGCTGCTAGCCAGCGTATGGTTTTTTTAAGTTGAACTGTTGTCATAGGTTTAGAGCAAACTAGAATCTTGTTGCAACAAGGCCGCTTGCACTAAGCATTATATCATTATTGGTTGATGTCGCTTATGCTATACTACCTACATGAGACATCGCAAGATGCCGATTATATCGGCGGGCTTTACGCTAGTAG
>DAIDJW010000036.1 GCA_027451185.1 Candidatus Saccharimonadota bacterium | reverse complement strand
ATTAATTCGCAGTATTAAATTGCTCGGATTCACCGTCAAATTAGATTCCAATGGTACGAATCCTGACATGCTGCAGCAGCTATATGACGAAAAGTTAATTGATTATTTGTCGATGGATATTAAGGGTACGCCGGAGTCGTATCAGGTGATTGCGGCTTACCCCATCGACATGGCGGCGATTCAACGCAGTATTGAGTTAATTAAAAACTCAGGCGTTGATTATGAATTTCGTACGACAGTTGTGAAGTCGCAAATTCCGGTTGAAGACTTCAAGGCAATTGGCCAAATGATTCGAGGGGCATCGCGTTACGCTTTGCAGAAGTTTCGTAACGGTCGCACCTTGAGTCCGGCTTTTCGCCACGAAACAACTTATAGCGATGAGGAATTTGAAGATATTCGAAAAGAAATGGAGCAGTATGTTAAATACTGTTTAGTAAGATGAAACAGACAGCAGTTGTCACTAGTCGAGTCATTAATACGCCAGACACGGTGACGATTGGTTTTAGAGTAGACGGTCGCGGTTTAGAACACCGGGCGGGGCAGTATATTACGGTTTATTTTGACGATACCGACATACGCGAGGGCAAGGCCTATAGTTTATCGAGCGTGCCAGGCGCAGCCGAATCGACAATTACAGTCAAAAAAATCGGCCTGTTTTCGGGCAAGCTGCACGATTTAAAAATCGGCGACCACCTAATAATTAGCCAGCCGTATGGGTCGTTTAACGCTTTTGTCGATGAGCCGATTGTGGCAATCGCAGCTGGTACTGGCATTTCGCCGATTTGGAGTGTCATTCAAGACGAGACCAGGAGAGCAACTGGCCGACCGATTCGCTTACTTTACAGTAACCGCACACCAGGCGATATTGTTTTTCGCGAAGAACTTAAAAGCTTGACCGACGAAAACGATAGCTTCAAACTCGAGCATTTTATTACTCGATCACCATCGGTTAGTGGGGTGAATCATCGACGGATCGACGCAAAGCGGGACGCTAGCGCCTATAAAGATACGCACTGTTTTTACGTTTGTGGATCGGCTGATTTCGTACGGTCGATATGGCGACAGCTGGTCGACGACGGTGTATCAATCGACCGGATTACGACCGAGACGTTTTTTGGAGCGCTGTAATTATGAACGAATTAACAATGGAACGTTTGGTCGACGCCGAGCAGCTGGATGTACAAGAGACTATAGCGCCCGACGAAGTAACAATATCGGCTGAAATTATCCCGGCGATTGAAGTTGAATCGACGCCTAATGTTGTATTGTGTCAGCGCGCCGTTGGCGGCACGGCGATTCTGTGCGCCGGCTGCCCATTAGTTAGATTTTGCCCAAGTGCCAGGTCGGGCGAAGATACTCCTGCGCCGTCTGACGAAATACTAACTGAGCCTGATATTTTTGCAAGCGACAGCACTAGTAGCGAATCGGCTAAGCCGGTTCTTGAAAAAGCGGCCGAAGCGCCAAAGATTGACGTCGAACAACCGAGGTCTTATTTAGCTGAACTTTTAGATGATAAGGTTGAAATTGTAGTCGCCCAGAGCTTACGCCAGCCGGTTGAAAAAAAGATGACTCAAGTTGAGCCACCGGAGCCTTCGATAGAGAAGCCAGCGGTCTTCAACGATAATCCTGGACCCAAGCCTGAGGCGCCAGTTGTTACCGTTGTCGACGCGCCGGTCATAGGGCTGGAGACGGTCGACCGACCGGTTGAGGTAGCGAATGAAATTGTGTCAATTGAAATAGTTGATGATACTATCGAACCCGAGCCCGTGCCCGAGCTAGAACCAACATTAACATTGGCCGAGCCCGATGTTAATGTTGATAAGTTACCGGGGGATAAGGTGATTGAAATGGCTATAACGACTGAGGTAGCTGAAGTCGCTCCAGTGATTGATGTTGATGATATTGTCGTCGCCGATACAAATGAGGTCGTTGATGTAGTGAAAGTTGAGTCGTTGTTAGAAGCAGACGTCGAAGAGGATGCATTTGTTGCTGACCCAGTAGAGACATTTATTATAGCCGATAATTCAAATGCCGAAGTTGACGTCGATACAGATGTCGAAGTTGTGCCCGACGTAGAAACTATTATTACTGAAATTATCGAACCCGACTTGCCGGTGATTGAAGTCGACAATATTTCAGGCGAGCCAGACATAGACGACGAGCCAGTAATACCCGAAGATAAACTACAGGTTGAGGTCGAAGTGGTCAGCGAAGGCTATAGTCAAACCTCCGTAAATAGTAAGTCTACGACCGAAGAATTTAGCTACGTTTGGCATACTTACACCGACGATTTAGACGAAGAACACTGGCTGCTAGACAATGATTCAATTGCTAGGCCAATTGCCACAAAACTAAAACGGGTTATGGCAAAGTTTTTAGGCCGTCATGCGTTTTATGCGCTGAGCTCGAGCGGCTCTAATTCTATTTGATCGTCGGACGATTGCTCGGTATCGCGCTGGGTTGGTATTTGCGTCGCCGCATCGATATCGGGCTCAAAGCGTTCGACATAAATTTGGAGTCCTTTTAGCGTGCATACGCCAAGGTCGCGGGCGCACTCTTCAAGCTTAGCCTGCCACGGCAGATAACCGTCGATACCTTCGTGAATACTAGCTCGAATCACCACCTGTCGGTGTCGCTTGGCAATCATGGAATCGGTTACAAACTTGATCAACGCTTCATCGAAGGCGGCGCTAACTTTTTCAATTTGCTCTTGTCTTTTGACTGGATCTGGATAATTATTCAGGACTTCATTCAAGGATTTGGCGGTCATCGAGCCCTCTAAATCAAGCGCTCGAGCGACACTGCATTGGACTAAAGCCATCAATCCGTGCTCGCCGCCATATTCAAAAACAGTGACAGCCTCAAGGCCGTCACCGCTTTTTACAGTTTCAATTTCCCCAGTGTTTGTTTGATTATCAGTTGCTGCCATAATAAACTCTTGGTCGGGGTGACGGGATTTGAACCCATGACCTCGCCGTCCCGAACGGCGCGCGCTACCGAGCTGCGCTACACCCCGACATTAACTATTTTTGTAGTCGTTTAAGCTCGGCGACGACTTGATTGCCATGACCAAGCGGTGTCACCCGACCGTAAACTTTGACTACTTGGGACTCGGGGTTGATAATGAATGTTTTGCGCAGAATTCCTTCGTTACCGAACATTTTCTTGCCCCATGCACCATATTCGCGAAGCACCGAACCACTTTTGTCGGTCAGCAAGGTAAAGTTCAAGTTATATTTGGTCTTAAACTTTTCATGTGACGCGGCGTCGTCGCGGCTGACACCAATCACTTCAGCGCCCAAATCAGTTAACTCGTCGCGCGAATCGCGCATGCTGCAGGCTTCTGTTGTACAGCCGGGTGTTTCGTCTTTGGGGTAAAAATACAGCACAACCCATTTGCCCTTAAAATCATCAAGCGAAACTGTTTGACCAGATTCGTTCGGTAGGCTAAAAGTTGGTGCTTGATATGGCGTTTGCTTCACGACATAATTATACGCCCCGCCTCTAGAAAAAAATAGTCGAGTAGGCTATAATTGCCCAAGTACCACACATCGGGGTGTGGCGTCTAGTTATTAGGCTAGCGCTGCGCGTCGGTAGACACATCGGGGTGTGGCGCAGTTGGCTAGCGCGCGCGCTTTGGGAGCGTGAGGTCGAAGGTTCGAGTCCTTTCACCCCGACCAATTTGAATTTAAAACCTCCGCTTCTGATAGCGGAGGTTTTTGCGAACAGGTGCCTTAGTGGCAGCTGGTTAGTGGTGTCATGTTAAATTTCCTTTATGGGGTGGAGAACGGCTTGGTGGTTTAGATGTCACCGTCCTCCTCTTCAAGGTCCATATCGTTGTCTAACTCATCGTCTTCGGGGGCAGCTGCGGCGATGCTGTCGTTGCCGAGCTGCTCAATCGCGTCGCCAACTTCTGATGGGGTCTGAAAACTCTCATCGGGTAGTGAGCGAAGTGCATCCAAAACGTCTTCGTCGGCTCCGCTTTGGCCGGCATAGGCAATGACCTCACCAGTGCTAGCCGGAAACTGTAGCCCGGCGATATATTGCTGAACCCGCATGGGGCTTACTTCTACCATTTTTCACCTCCTTTGCTTGTTAAACTTAACGCGCTGGGGGAAACATGCAAACCAAATTCTAGGCATGTAAGTTCGCGCTGACTGTCGGTCACGGGCGGCCTTACTGGATAACCTTATTATAACGTTTCAATTGCTAACAGGTCAAATCAACGGGGGCGCTTGATGGCGCTGGCGCGAGCTTTTTCGGCTAATGAATCGTCGAGCGGCGCATGCGAGAATTCGCCGTAACGCTTGGTGACGGCTTGTTCGATTAAAAAATCAGCTAGTTTAGGGTTTTTCGGTAAGATTGAGCCGTGCAAATAGGTACCGATAACGTTTTTGTAGCGGGCGCCTTCGTGGTTGTCGTCGGTGTTATTGCCGGCGCCAAGGACTACCATTCCCAGGGGTTTGGCGTTGTTGCCTAAATATGTCTGACCGCTGTGATTTTCGTAGCCAATGATTTGGCCAAAATCGGAACTTTCGGTTAAGATGTTGCCAATTAGCCGCTCTGATTTGCCGTACGTCTCGACGTCGAGTACGCCGATACCATGAATAACCTCGCCGCCTTTGGTTTTAAAGAACTTGCCAAATAACTGATACAGGCCGCAGACCATGAGCATCGGTATGCCAGACTCGGCCATGGTTTTTAGCTGAGGGCCGATTTTTAATAAGTCATCTTGGATTTTTAACTGGCCGCTGTCTTGGCCGCCGCCGCCAATGACGATATCGGCCGTCTCTGGAAAATTGTCGCCAGGGTTGTATTCGATGATCTGCGGATCGTAGCCGTAGCGCTCGAGGCGACGTTTGATAACTAGCAGGTTGCCGTGATCGCCGTAAATATTCATGTCGCGTGGGTATAGCTGCAAAACGGTAATTGGTTGACTCATGATATTACCTCGACATCAGTTATTTTGGCCAACTCACGGCGCAAGCTTAACATGGCGGTGTAGGTGCAATAAATTCGTTTCGGACGGCCAGCATGGCGGTCGATAAAGTCGCGCAGAGCCAAGTCTAGCTCGGGCTGGATCTGCTCAACCTTGACGTTGTCGTAATCAAGTCGCAGCGCCATATCGTAGGCCCGGACGCCGCTAACTTCGGCAACTCCAGTAGACAGGCTAGAGAAATCGACGTCCCACAGCCATGACATATCGCGGCCATCGGCGTAGTTATCGTTGATGGCGATCATGGTGGCATAACCGGTGGGCGAGAATGATTTCAGGCCCAGCCGAAAACCAGACGGATTTTTAACAAGTACTAGTTCCAACGGCTGGCCGCCGATAGTGATAACTTCGCCGCGCCCAAAGGCTGGTTTGACGCTAGCTAGGGCGGCAATTAATTTAGGTTGGGTCAAATTACCGCCAGTAATCATTTCGACTAAGGCTAAAGCGGCCGCGGCATTGAAGATGTTATACAAGCCCGCCAGTTTTAGTGCAGTAGTTAGCCGCTCATCGTTTAGTATAAAAGTGGCTTGGTGCGGTTCGATTTTTTCTAGAGTGACGCTAGCGGCCGGTCGTTCACTGGCGCTGCGCTGGCCGCCGTGTAATTCGTCGTCGGTAGGGAAGGTGGCTAGTAATTCGTCACTGAGGCCAAAATAACTGACTTTTTGGTTAGTTAGCGAAGCTTTAATTTTTGCAACCCGGCGATCTTCGCGGTTTAAGACGACGCCGCCGGTCGTGGCCTGAGCGATTTTGGTTAGCATTTCGGCCGTAG
>DAIDJW010000035.1 GCA_027451185.1 Candidatus Saccharimonadota bacterium | reverse complement strand
ATAAGGAACCTTTATGCCAAAGAAGAATACTAAGCGCAAAATCATTGGTTTGGTCAGCGATTTAAGTGGCCACCGAAGCTACTACACGTCAAAGAACACCCAAAACACGACTGAAAAGATCGTCCTTAAGAAGTACGATCCAATTGCTCGTGCGCACGCGACTTACACCGAGACCAAAAAGAGTCTTGGCCGTAATGAAATCAAACCTCGCAAGGGTTGATGCAGACATCTTTTCTAAAAACTCTCCTGGCTGGGAGAGTTTTTATTTAGTAAATCAATTGTGAGTCAAGCTGTTTGGCCAGCCAAGTACCGTTTTTAAGCATAGCGTCCAGCAGACGAATCGTCACCGGCTGGTTATCGGCATAAATATATAATGAACCTTCGTTAACCTCAACCGAGAGTGGCCAGAAGTGCGCGGCAATCACTTTAGCAACGTTGGCGTTAAAATAGCGCTCGACCTGAATAAAGTGCGAAGCATGTGAAAAAAGACTGTAGCGCGCAATAAATTCTTGATTATACGTCTCAAACGTCCCCAGCGGTACGCGTTGCATTGACGGGTGAGTAATAAACAGCTTGGAATATGGCGAGTCTTTATGTTCGTGCATCCCCATAAAAATATGCGGCAAATCAGCACCGTGCTTTAAATTAATCTCTAAAATTAGCCAAGAATGTGATCGCAGTCGACCAGTTGAATCTTCGGTCGTGTCCATACGATTAACAATATTGACATCATAGCTTTCGTAGGTACCGACCGCATAGTGTTCGTCTTGATGATTTGCCGAGGCAGTTAGGCCACGAATAATATGGTGGTCGTCACTATGCTGGTCGACCGACCCGAAGTAGACCAAGCCGACCTTTTCACTAAAATTAACGATTGCACTGCGAGCCTGTCGACTCTTAATATTATTACGGTGTGCAATACCGCGGTACATACCCCTTAATTTATTGTGTAAACGATGAATCGCCACTAGATTCTCTCGGTAATCGTGTCAAGTAAGGTCGTTATATATTCGGCGTGTGTCCAAGATAGTGGTGCTGGTGAGATTATCTCTTGGCTGACTGGATCAATCTGCTCGGACATCATGCCAGTTGATAATGCGCTGGACTTTACCCATTCGAGTATTGCCATGGCCTTAGCGGTCTCACTGCTTTCAATATAATACTGCGCCAGCCACATCGAAGTTATAAACCACAAGTTACCGGTAATCGAACTATTCGTACGGCGGTAATCGTCATTCTCGTAGCGCGGCAAGCCCATAGCACCATTATTGGTGCCAAAGACTTCCTTAGTTGTCTCAATTGAGCTGCGAACTTCATTGCTGTTTGGTAAGAATAGGCCAAACATAAAGGCTCCAAACACAGCTGAACAGTCGATTGTGCTATCCTTACAGATTTCATCATCAACGACACACAGGCCCTTATAAAATACCTTACGCTCATCATTATAAAGATGCTTATGGGCGGCCGCCTGAATATCGTCAGCAGTATTGCGCCATTTTACGGCATTATCTGGGTCATTGGCTTTTTCGGCAAGTTCAGACGCAGCAATTAGCGATGCGTAGACAACTGAAGTCGTATATGTGGTCGTCATAAAGGTTTGTTCCCACAAATCATAGGTCGGCTTTGGCAGGCCAGTTGTCTCGTCAATATAGTCACACATAAAGTTTGCCATTGGCTGAACCATACTACTGTAAAATTCCTTCAACAGCACCGGTTCTGGGTGCATTGCGTAGTACTGAGCAAAGACAAACAACACTAGTGCGGTCTCGTCCTCTTGAATTGGAGGTGCAGTAACCTTGCCGTGAACATATGGGTGCCAGCTGCTTCCTTGCGCACCATCGGCTCGGTATTTGTGCATCAAATAACCATTTGGGTGGATGACGCTTTTACAAAACTCAAAGAAGCGGTATGGCTCATCTTTAAAGCCCAGTCTAACAAGAGGCCACAGCACAAAGGCTCCATCGCGTGGCCAGCAGTAGGCATAGGCATCGCGTGAATAATTTAACATCGAGGTGTCAGTACTGGCAATGACGGCACCGCGTTTATCGGTCTGTGACTTTAGAATCATTAAGCTAGTTAAAAACAGATGCTTATGTTCGGGTGCAATCTTATCGGCGGCATGCATAGCTGGCTTTAACCAGTCGCCCCACCAAACGGCTGTCTGATTTAGCCTTTCGGCCAAACCGTCATCACTGACTTGCTTATTAACAAAAAGTGCTTCACGTGTCGACGTACCGGCGGCAATCCAATAGCTCACTCGGTCAGAGCTGTGCGCATTAATATTCAGCTGAAACCTAATAGTTGAATCGACTCGGCCGTGCTCAACATTACTAAAGCTCAGTTCGCCGTCTTCGGCATCTTTGTATGTACCGGCATGATTTTCAATACCGAATAAGCCAATCGAATATTGATCAAACGGTTGGTTATTGTGACTACCGGATACTATAAAGGCCCTGCGACCGCGGTAGTGTAAGATTGCGTTACTATCAGGCAAGTATTGACCGGTATCGGTATTGCTACGTGAGTCGCCGATCGCAAAAGCTTGATGCATAAATAGGCGAATATCGCGAGGACGATCCTGCAAGTTAATAACATGAATATTGCGCATAAACGCACTGATTTTTGAATCAACACAGTCATCCAGCTCAACCATAATACCGATACGCTCATTCTTGGCAACGGTATGTCCAATTAATGAATTGTGTGGATAGCTAAAGTCAAATGTCCAGCCACTATCTTCGTCAAACCAGCTAACCGAACCGTCAACCCAGATACCAATCTTATGGCGCAAGTCGGGGCCGGCTGAGTGATTTTCAAAACCGACATATGGAAAATAGAAGTCGTGAACCAAGCCAAAGCTATTGAGGCCTACGTGCAATTCGCCATTACTAAGGACAATTGGCCTAGCCATTCAAACTCCTCATGCCGTGATAGTGATGAAGACGCCAACGAATGTCGCGCACGGCGTTCATATGGTACAAAAAGGCGTCATAAGGTGATTCGTATGGGCTAAAGTAGGCATGGACGTCACCATCAGTGAACCACTTGGTGCACATATAGTAAACGTGGTCAGAAGTCTGCAATCGACGCCAGTCGGCAATCAAGTCCAGGTCTTGGCTGCGCATCACGTCTTCTTCTAGCGCATAAACATAACGCAGAGCCTCTTGTTGCATCGAATTACCCAACCAGGCCGTCAAGTCGCGCTCGGTGTCAGCCCAGGTAACGGTATACGGCATGCTAATTTCAGCAACCGGCGGGTTAGCGTCTATCGCATCTGAAACCGTATAAAATGTATTGTCGGGATTTTGCAGCCAGTCATTAACAAATGCCTCAAAGAAGTTAAATCTACCGGTATCGGCCCACTGGTGTTCGCCAAATGTTTCGTAGTCCATAAACAAGTTAATGTTTGTTTGGTCGCCGACTGAGGCGTTCGCCCAGGCATTGTACTTTTCGGCCGTTAGTGGCCACTCAGCCCAACCTTGGTTGCTAAAACGAAAGGCAAGGTCATCGCTAAGGTGATAGTTCTTTAGCAGCAAGGCGATGTTTTTAGTGCCAGCCGGTCGATAGACGGTGTTCGGACTGCGCCACTCTAGAATTGGGTCCCAGCCTTCAGCCAAGATTCCCTTAAAACCATAGTTATCCGCCCATTTAGCAAGCTCATCGTTGTATGCCAACTCAGTGTTGCGAAAGACGCTCGTCTCGACACCAAACAGTTCGCGTATTTTATTGCGGTGTGCTTCAACTTGACGCTCAAACTCAGTGCGGCTATAGAAAAAGGCCAGTGAGTGATAGTAAGTTTCCGATACAATTTCAACGCGACCGGTCTCAACCAGACGCTTAAAGCTGTCGAGGACATCTGGCGCCCACTTTTCAGCTTGCTCGATAAATGTACCAGTAATACTAAGTGACACCTTAAATTCAGGGTGGTTATTTAATAATTTCTCAAGTAAAGCATTCATTGGACGATATGATTTATCGGCAACTTTGCGCAAAACCTTCTCGTTGTTACGGTCAGTCTCAGTACTTGGCTCATCAAAATAGTCGTGATTGATAGCGGTGTCAAAAACGCTGTACTGCCGCACCCTAAACGGCTGATGAACATGAAGGTATAGCACAACGGCGCGCTTGCTCATACGGTAACTCCCTCTATCGTTGAATTATAAATATTAAAACATTTTGCTGCGACATCATGCCATGATATCCGGCCGTACTCCTTTGATACCTCTTCACGCAATGTATCCTCCAAGGCCGGTGATGTTGCAATTCCCACTAATTGATCAGCTAAGCGATCGGTATCCCAAAAATCATATCTGAAAATGTTATTTAGCACTTCACCGACACCAGACTGCTTGGTTATTACCAAGGCATTGCCGTGATGAGCAGCCTCAAGCGCTGTCAAGCCAAACGGTTCACTAACCGAGCTCATTACAAATATATCCGATACACTGTAAGCGTCGCGCCATTGTTTACCTCTTACAAAACCGGTAAAAAAGACTTTATCAGAAATACCCAAATCAGCAGCCAATCGTATCAGTTCATCGCGTTGCTCACCGTCGCCGGCCAGTAGGAAGGCGAACTTATCATACTTTTCACTAGCTCTGGCGGCAGCCTTCATAAACTGAATAAGGCCCTTTTGAATCGTAAAGCGGGTGATAGTTGAAACAATCGTGTAGCCCTCGCTTTTAAGCGCTTCAAGGTATTTATAGGTGCGAAAGTCGTATTGGTAGCCGTCGTCAAAGTCATTAACGTCAATAGCGTTATGAACGACCTCAATCTTGTCAGGTGAAATGCCATATTTTTGAACAATAATACCCTTAGTAATATTACTGACTGCAATGATTCGGTCAGCCATAATTAGGCCCTGGTACTCAATTTCATGTACCAATGGATTACCGTGATCTGATCCGGAACGATCAAATTCAGTGGCATGAACGTGGACAATCAGGGGCACATTAGCAATTTCTTTGGCCCTAATGCCCGCTTCCATTGTTAGCCAGTCATGTGCGTGGATGGCATCAGGCCTAGTCTTTTTAACCAAATGCTCAACAAAACGTACGTAACGTTTTTGAACGCCACGCATATCTTTAAGATCATTAATATCGGCATCGGATAATTTCGAATCTAGGACAGTTTTGCTGTCATAAGCGCCCAAACCGTAGCGCTCCAGTGGCGTAAGTTCGGTGGCGGCGTGAATCTTCATGAAGTTAATTTTCGGATGTTCAGCACGATAGGGGACGACAAAATCAATCTTAGCGCCTTTTAACGCAAGGGCCTTCGACATATGATAACAAGCGACCCCAAGCCCACCACTGTTATGCGGAGGAAGCTCCCACCCAAGCATTAATATATTCATACAACCCTATTAACGAATAACCCAATTGCGGTTAGCCGGCCACTCCTTTTTAATTTTCTGGTCTTTTCACGACCAATTATAGACATACGCTCATGTTTTTACAACACTTGTGCTTAAAAACCCTAAAGTGTAATCTAAGTCACATTTTTGACCGTGAAAACATTATATTTTGGCGCGTAAAGTGTCATTTGCTACGTTTTCACGAACATCGCAAATACCTAAACCTTGTATATTTAAGTAAACCTACCACAAAGTTATTTAGACATTGATATAGTCGACTATTTATAGATAGCAGTCTATCTGATACAATGTTGAAGTTATAGGGGCATAGTACAACGGTTAGTATATGGGTCTCCAAAACCTAAGATCGTGGTTCGATTCCACGTGCCCCTGCCAAACAGGACGAATTAACTCAAGTTGTGAGTTA